>JANXMO010000505.1 GCA_025354615.1 Burkholderiales bacterium
TGCATAGAAGCCTTCCGCGTGCTGACGGTTTATTTAAAGCCGGTGCTGCCGGCGCTGGCAGCGCAGGTGGAAGCGTTTTTGTGCATCCCGCCGCTGGCCTTTGCCGACGCCGCGCGGGCGCTCGGCTCGCACCGCATCGGCAGCTACCGGCACCTGGTTCAGCGCGTCGACCCGCAGCTGTTGGACGCCCTGCTCGCACCACCCGCAGCCGCCGCCCCGCCGCCACCCGGCGGCGAGCCGCTGGCCGCTGAAATCAGCATTGACGACTTTGCCAAGGTCGACCTCCGCCTGGCGCGCATCGTCGCCTGCGAAGCCGTCGAAGGCTCGACCAAGCTGCTGCGCCTGACGCTGGACGCCGGTGAAGGCCGCACCCGCAACGTTTTCAGCGGCATCCAGGGCGCTTATGCACCCGAGGATTTGGTCGGCAAGCTGACAGTGATGGTGGCCAACTTGGCGCCACGCAAAATGAAATTCGGCATTAGCGAAGGCATGGTGCTCGCCGCGTCGCATGGCGGTGGCGCTGACGCGCCGCCGGGGTTGTATGTGCTCGATGCGGCGGACGGCGCCCAACCGGGGTGGCGGGTGCGGTAACGTTAAAAATCAATCCGCCGACTTGATAGTTTTAACTTCAGGCTGGCTGTTGATGAGCGTAGCAACACTGACGTCCCCTGTTGCATCCGCTACTTTCTCAATCAAGGAATCAACACCGCGTTGGTATTCATTGAATAAGGTTGATAAAGCAATAAAGGGATAATTTGGCTGTTCATTTATTTGCTTGGCGCAAGCGTTTACAGCATCGTAAATATTTTCAATGGGCATTTTATTAGATGCCGATTTGCTCATGAGAAAACTTAAATTTTTTGACAGAAAAGGCTTTATTTCTTCAGGAATTCCGCCTGCAAAATCAAGCTTTAATTCTCCATTTTTATCCAAGTAGCATTTAACGGCAGCATTTGAAAAATTGCATCTGTCGCTAAAAACGGCATCATATTTCTTCAATGCCGCCGCTTCCTCTGGCGTATTATTGGCAAGTGTCAACAGCACCATGTTGGCCTTTTTAATTTCTTCTTTTGGCACAATTTTTCCAACGAGAAAAAATCCCGCTTCTTTAGTTTCTTCTGAAACCCCTGAAAGGCTATCGGGAAGTGGTGTTGGAGGGTCGATGGAAAGAATCAACACAGAACCCTTTTTATCGATGTCAACCAGCTTTTGTCCATTTTCTGTTTTTGAGAGGTAAGTATCGGCCGTAGAAAAAGCGCGTGCGTCTTTTTTATCTTGTCCAAATTCACTTCGTGCCGCTGCCGCTATTTTGAATTGTTCTGCGTTTGCGGTTGATTTTGCATAATTCGTGTCGATGCAACGCCACTTTACGTTTTCTTTTCTTTCTTCTGTCAGCTGGTCATGAATCAAATGCTCTGTTAAAAGAGCACCCGATCCCATTGAAACAACCGTGACCGGTTTGTCGGCAGGCATACTTTCAATTATATTTGCCGCCTCATTGATAATTTTTATTTTGCTGCTTCGGCTTGCAATATGAGGGTGTTCAATGGATTGCATACTTCTTATTTCACTGTGAGTGAAATTGCCGTCGCTATTACCGGGACTGCCGGCAGCAAAACGATGTAAACGATAGCCTGGCAATTGCTCAAGTTTTTTTTCGGTCAAAGGTGAAGGTGGGCGTTTAGAAGGCTCTGCACGCTTGTTGGCTGTTTGAAATTCGTCGCCTTGAGAGCGCCCTTTCGAGCCTGCGCTTATTGTTGACGTGGGCAATCTGGAAGGATGCATTTCAATGCTTTCTTAATTTAGAGTTGATACATCAATTCAAATTTAATATTCAGTTGCCAATTTACGTGTTTGGAAAAGAACTTTGATGTTCAATGCGAACAAATACATGGTTTTGCGAAGTAGTCGGCCCCAACAACGCTGTTGAACCGCATGACTCAAGGCGGTCAAGGCGACGCGCCGCAACATGGGTCGTTCAGGGTCAACTGTCCACGATAAAACTGTTTCTCATTCCATACATAAACAATATAAATGTATAGAATGAGCATCACAATGCCAGCCAAAGCGCCTTCGGTGAGTGATCTTCTCGCGAGTCGTCTCAAAGCCTTGGGCGAGCGCATTCGCACCCATCGGAAACACCAAAAGGTCAGCGCCACGGTGGCTGCAGAAGCTGCGGGCATGTCCCGGGTCACCTTGCACCGGATTGAGCGGGGCGAGCCCTCTGTCACGATGGGCGCCTACCTGAGTGCGCTCGACGCCGTCGGGCTGCAGTTGGAGCTTGGAGACTCGCAATCACGCTATGCCCAGGTAGGCGTGGCTAGCCTGCCAGAGCGTATGCGGCTGGCCGACTACCCGCAGCTCAAGCGCCTGGCTTGGCAACTGCACGATGCGGATGAACTGATCCCAGCCGAGGCGTTGAACCTGTACGAGCGCAACTGGCGACACGTCGATCAGGCCAGCATGGAACCCGCCGAACGTAAGCTGCTTCAAGCCCTGGTCGATCAACTGGGCGGAGGGCGATTGCTTGTTTGAACGGCCCCACCACCGCCGCATCGCAACCGTTTTAGAGGCACTGGACGCGGAAGTGCTGGCGGCGAACGACTGCCTTTTTGGTGGCGGTACCGCGATGGCCCTGCGCTACGTCGAATACCGCGAGTCGGTCGACATCGACTTCCTGGTTTCCAAGGTTGACGGCTACCGCCAACTGCGCCAGCGGCTGACCGGCCCCGGCGGCATGCGCGCCATCACCCGACCCGACCACGCGCTGAGTCAGGCTCGCGAGGTTCGCGCGGACCCGTACGGCGTTCGCACCCTGCTGCAAGTCGACGGGAGCAACATAAAGTTTGAGATCGTGCTCGAAGGCTCGGATCGAGCTGGAAGCACCTGGTCCGGAGGCCCCGGTATTTCGCCCCGCTTCGATTCTTTTGAACGTCATGGCTGTCTTTGCCCACTTTGGGTGATGGGGCCCTTTGCTCACTGTAGGCACAGCCGCAACAGCTCGTATTCGACGGTGCGAAGTTTTGTCAGTGAATGCGAATGGCTCGTTCAAAAGCATCGCCATTTGCATTGAGGCGATCAGCCTGGAAACTGGGCGTCGCTGCTAGCAATACGAAGCGCATCTTCGCCAGCTGAAGGATGTCGCTCAGGCCTGTTTGGTTGACCATTTTTAAGCAAATATTCAAAGCCGCACCATCGGCAGGTCAAGAAATCGGCGCGTGTACCGATTAACTGGGGCTGCCGCGCCCAGTCTTGGGCGTCGAGATGTTTTCCTTTGTTTTCCCCCTTGCTTTCAATGGAGCTTTCGATGAATCGAGCTGAGCTTTGCGGTGCCTTTGCGGCCCTTGTCATGACCCTTGCAATGGTTGGTTGCGGAGCGGGGGACGGACCCGAAGCGACAGCCCAGACGGCCGCAGGTGGCACTGGTTCAACGGCGCAGGCGGTCCAGGGTATTGCCACTCCAAGCAGCGTATCGGTTGTCACAGCCAAGAACGCCGAGTAACACCGCCACGAAAGCACGCATGAACTACACCACGATCACACCGATTCGCGCCAGCAAGCTGGCCCTCGCCATCGCCGCCGCCCTCCCCGCCCTGGCACTCGCCACCCCCGGCGCTGGCTCGCCATATCGGACCGACCTGCAAAGCAGCCATGTCGAAGACGCCACCTCCCGTGGCATCAGCCAAGTCAACATGATCACTTGCATCATGACGGCAATGCGTCCCGACGCGCTCGTAAACCAGCCTGACTACGTCGCGCTGGTTGATCAGAAAAAATGTGACACCAACGGCCGCTCCGACAGCGGGAACTCCAGTGCCGACAGCGCCGGCTCCAGTGCGGCGTCGTACATGACTGCAAGAGTCAACGCTTCGCGACTGAGCAATAGCGACCCGATGCGGGTGAAGGCCTGGATTGACGAAGTCGAAAAGGACTTTAGTGCCACCATCTTCGTCAACATTTCGGCCAGCGCAGCACCTAGTACGGCCAATCCGTACGGCATCTTCCGCTTCGACTACTGCGGCAAGGGCGACGTGGGCCCGTGCACGATGAACGGCTTCCTCGAAGGCAGCGCCACCGGTATCGATTACCTCGAGCGCGAAAGCGGAGATGGAGGCGGCACTCCCAATGTCAAGGCGCTGCGTCTGACGACTTCGGGTACCGACAGTGGCGCCGGCATGCTGCAGACGAATGACAACGGCCAGCCTTTGGCCTACACATTTGCGTACAACGCGAGTTACTTCCGTCGCTCCGACGGCACGTCGGACGACTGCTTCAGCCGTCTGGCCGATGACCCCGAAACTGCGATGTCGGTCTGGCGCTACGGCCTCTATAACGCTGACAGCGGCGCGCGTGTTACCTTGAACTCGGGCTTCCCGATTGAATACCTGGCTTCCGATGGCAAGACGTACAACGGCCAGATGGGGTATTACGGCCTATGGCTGCCAGCGGACGCGTCGAGCCAGATCACCAGCGGCGCCACGGTACAGCGCGTCGAATACGTTGCCAACCAGCCGCCGACAAAGACGCCCTACACCCTCGTCAAGGCTGACGGCCGGCTGATGAAGTACACCAAGCGCACGCGAACCCTGGAGTCCGCCGACAAGCTCAAGTTCCAGGCTTTCATCGGTGATGTGTCCGGCTTCTTTGCGGGTGCGCTGCCCTACCGCCAGTACGAGATGTACTGGGACAATTCGGCTGGCGTGTTCAAGGTCAGTGGCTCGGTCGAGTGCAGCCAATCAGGGTGCCAGAACAAGGACCTCGACAGCGAGAAATCGGTTCCGGCGTCATTTTTCTCGCCGCAGGGCGGGGTGCATGGCTTCTCGCAAACGCTGGGCGGCGAGGTCTTCATTCCGTTGGCTGGCGTTGGCAGCGTCGTCGACTCAGCGGCGATTGATGTGATCTACCGAGTACAGGATCTGGTGTATCCGGCGCAAATGCCAACGGCTCTGTTTTGCCTGCGTGATTGCCCAACAGCCGCGACACTGCCAAGTTACTTTGCCCCGGGTTCGACGGCTTTATCGCCCTTCGTCGCTTCGACGTACAACAACGGGGCGGAAACAGCGGCCTCCGGGGTTGTGAGCTACGGCACCGACCCAGCCCTCGCACTGCTGAAGGATGCCGGCGGCACCACCGTTGCGTTTACGGATCGCGAGGCCTTGCAAGCGCGTCCGCAATACCAGAATGGCATTCGCACCGGACGCCTTTTCACGACACTTGCCGAAGCGCAATGTGTGAACAACGCGAGCAAGTACTGCGACAGTCAGGTCGAGCAGCTGGAGACCTACTATCAATGGGAGACCGGCCCCAACCAGTGGAACCAGTTTGCTGCCGTGAAGGATGGCGCGGGGACCATCGCCACTTTCGATCCGCCGTTGCAAGTGGGCTATGACGTCCCCAACGAGCAGCAATATGGCCAGTACCGCGGTAAGTCCATCGTGCTGCAGTACGGTGGCTTTGGCGAGCTGTGGGGCATCCCGGGAACATGCGTGTCGAGTGTGACCAATGAACACGTCAGCTGCGATACGGAGAGGGCGCGCTACGTGCCGTCCTTCGTGATCCCGTTCGACGAGGTGCTGGGCCGCGTCACAAGCGGAGCGACTCCACTGCTTTCCAAGTGGCTAGACCGCGAGATCCGCTTCGCTCGCAAGGATGTGGCAGTGTGCACGGCCAGCGGCCTGACGCTGCCAACAGGGCTCAGCTTGCCGGTTGTCGGCGGCCTGCGTGATCCATCTGACCCGACGTCAGAGATCTACATCGGCACCAAACCGGTGGTGACCGCGGCTCCGCGGGTGATTCACGGCGACGTCAAGTTCTAAGTCCGCGGTCAAGTCGTAATGCGTGCGGTGTGGTGTGTCGGCGGCTCGGTGGTTATCCATGGGCTCCTGCTGACCGCGCCGGCTTGGCGGCCGGCGTCGCCGGTCGAGCCACACGTGCAGCGCCTAGCGGTGCGCTTGCTGGCGGCCGGATCGCCGGCGCCGCCAGTGCTTCGGACCCGAGTCGCGAGCGAGAGGTTACCGAAGGTCCGCACGGCGGCGTTGCCGCCGCATCGTCAGGCTCGAGCTGCCATTCAAGCAAAGCAACGCGTCGGACTCGTCGCGCCAGATCCCCAACGGGTCGATCGGGCGCCGCTTCAGCCCGTCGAGCCGGCACCGCCCGAACTGGCTTCAGTGCCGATCGATAGCCGCGTATTTGGTTTGCCGCACATCGGGTTCGGCGCCGTTGCGCAGGCGGCTGACAGAGCAGCGTCGCCCGGCACGAACAGGCCGCCGGTACCACGGCTCGATCTCGCCCAGATCAGGCACGCCGAGGCCATTGAGGGAGCACGCAGGCAGATCCTCTGGGCAATCCAGTCTCAGCTTGAAGAGGCTCCCGGCGGCATTGCCAATGGCACCTGCTTTCTGGACGTCGGACGCGAGGAGTCGATCGCCTGTGACAGCGAAGTCGTGCTTCGGATCGTAAGCGCCAAAACCGCTGCGTTGTTTGGGCTGCTAGGCGCCTATCGCAGCCTCGATCCCAGGATAGTCAGTCTTGAGATCGCCTACACGCAGGGGCGCCCCCAGGTCCGTCTGAACGGAGAAAATGTTTGGACCAACACAGAAGCGTCTTAGGCAACGCTGACCAAGTCCCGACTAGTACGCTACCCGCATGGACTTTGACATGAAGCAACAGCCCCTTGCCATGGCCGCCGATCAGAACGTTGAGTACGAACGGTACTGTGGGCCAACCAAGCGCGATACCTTTTGGCGACGATGGAGCAAACCGTGGCGTGGGCCGAGTTGTGCAGCGTCATCGAGCCGTACTACCCTAAGGCTGGCAACGGCCGTCCGCCGGTGGGCTTGAAGCCAGTGCAGGTCGCACCCTTGCACTTGATTGCAGCGGGTGAAGGCGGGGCATGTTGCTGGGCTGCAGCTGACCAAAGGGACTAGGCACCACAGCCCGGCCCATCCGGGGACGTCGGCCAAAAACCGGCAAAGGACTGCCAACAGCTACCCGGACACAGGCAAGAAAAAAGCACTTAGCGGCTTTCGCTGCTAAGTGCTTGATTCGTTTCGATTTTTATGGCTCCCCGACCTGGGCTCGAACCAGGGACCTACGGATTAACAGTCCGGCGCTCTACCGACTGAGCTATCGAGGAACAGCCGCGCAGTATAGCGGGTTGCGGGGGCCTTTCTATTTACAACGCTGCTTCAAGTGACAGGCGCAGGGTGCGCGGTGGGAGTGGGAAAAGGTAAGTGTGGCCGAATTGCAGGGGGGATTCGCGCCAGGCGCGGCGGTCGAACAGGTTGTCGATGCCAGCGCGCCATACCAGTGAGGTCGTGCCGCTGCGGGTGGCGTAGCGCAGCTGGGTGCCCCAGCGCGCATAGCCGGGAATGCGCAGGCTGTTGTCTTCGCGCACCATGCGGTTGCTTTCAGCGACGAGGTCGATGGCGGCGGACAGGCCAGGCGTTGTGGCGATGTCGTAACGCGCTTGTAGTTTCAGCGTGGCCGCGGGAACGTTGGTCGGGCGCTGGCCGTTGATCGCGGCCGTGGTGCTGCCTTCGCGCCGCGCGTGCAGCCATTGCAGGCCGCCTTGCCAATTCCACGCGCCCTGCTGCCACTGCAGGTCGGCTTCCAAGCCGCGGTGGCGGGCCACGCCGTCAACGCGGTGGCTGCAGGTAGCGCCTGGAATGTCAGCGTCACAGCCGGCCGCGGCGAGGGCGACGTCGGCATACACCGGGCGCTCGATGTCGAACAAGGCCGCGCCCCAGCGCAGCGCCTGTTGTTGCACCTTGAGTCCCACTTCCCGCTGACGGCTTTTCAACGCCGGCAAGGCTTCACCGGCATTGGCATAGCGGGCGCGGTTGGGCGCCACTTCGCTTTCGCTGCCTTGGCCCCAACTGGCATACGCCAGGGTGTTGGCTGAGACGGCAAAGCTCGCGGCCAGCCACGGCGTGGTGAACGACTGGCTGTAATCGGTCGGCCGTGAGCCATCGGTGCGCACACTTTCGCGGTGCAAGCGGGTGTGGCGCAAGCCGGCCCAGGCGGTGAGCTGTTCGTTGATCCGCAGTGCATCGCGGGCAAACACCTCGGTCGAGCGCTCGTCGCGGTTGGTGCTTTCATCGGTCAGTGCCGGGTCGGCGCCGGTGAACAGCGTGCCGTCGACATTGCCGGTACCCACATAGTTGTAGGCCTGGCCTTGGAACCGGTTGCGGACGCGGTTGAACAGCACGCCGGCGCTGGCGCTGTGGTTCAGTGTGCGGCCACCCAGGTTGCTGGCGAACTGGCCATGTGCTGCCAGTTCGAGTGCGTCATTGCGGCGGTGCTCGTTCTCACTGCGGAAGTCGTACAGGTCGTAAGTGCCGTCGCTGCAGTAGGCGCTGTAGTTGTCTTCAGCGCCGCAGCCGTAGGGGAATGCAATGCGGTCTTGCGATGTCAGCCGCTGGCTGGCGGCGTGCGCGCTCAGTTTCCAGGCGCTGTTGAGTTGGTGCGTGTAGCGCAGGGAGGCGGTGTCGCCATCGAGCACCACCGGCAGTGACCATGGCTGGTTGTTGAGGTTCAACCGCGGGTCGGCAGGCGCCGGCACGCGGTTGCTGAGCAGGCTGAAGCCGGGCCGGCTGGGTTGGCTGCGGTGGCTGGTCTCGAATTCCGCTTCCAGCAAATCGGCGGCGCCCAGCTGCCAATCGGCGGCCAGGGCCAGCAGGTTGCGATTGCCGCGGGCCTGGCGCACCCAAGGGTCGAAATGCTCGGCTGCCACGTTCAGGCGCACGCCGAATGCTTGCGCCGGGCCGAAGCGCTGACTCAAGTCAACAGTGCCCTGCACCGTGCCCGGCTGGCGCCACGACAAGCTGACATCGCGCAGCGGCCCAGCGGTCGGTCGCTTGACGACGAGGTTGACCAACCCGCCCGGCGCACTGGTGCCGGCTTGTAGGCCGCTGGTGCCTTTGAGCACTTCGATGCGTTCCTTGTTGTCGAGCGGAATCGAGGTTTCGGCATTGATTGGCAGGCCATCGCGGCGGTAATTGAAGCGGTTGTCGATGACGAAGCCGCGCACCGTCAGGTAGTCCCAATACCCTTCGGTGTTGTAGGCGTCGCTGATGGCAGCGTCCAACCGCGTCAGGTCGGCCAGCCGGGTCACGTCGCGGTCGCGCATTTGGTCGCGCGTCACGATGCTGGCCTGGAACGGCGACTTGGCCAACGGCAGGTCGCCCCAGCCGGCAACCCCCACTGTCGGCACCGTGCGGCCGCTGATGGATACCGCGTCAAATGTTGTTTGTGCCGGGGCAATTGCTGCGGTTGTCGTCAAGCCCACCGCGACCGCGAGGGAATGAAAAGGAAAGCGAGGAAGAAAGTGAATTGAATAAGCCATCGTGGTGTGTTGCAAAGCGATGGCAGGTCGGCGGGCCGCACGCCCAAGCGAATGCAAGGCGGTTCGGCATGCTTCCCTGCGCGAGGATTACCTCAATCAGGTTCAAAGGGACTGTCTCAGTCGAACCGGCAAAGCAGCAACGCTGCCACCGGTCCAACACCCCCAGCGAATGCTGCGCAAGGCGCGCAGCGGTTTCGATTATGGCGGGCGCCGTGCCCGTGCCCGTGTCAGTACGATATTCAATACATCAACCGGTCGGGGCGGATGTCACGCAGGATGGTGGTAGCGATTTCCTCGATCGACTTGTGCGTCGACGACAGCCAGGCAATGCCTTCGCGGCGCATCATGGATTCGGCTTCGCGCACCTCATGGCGGCAATTGTCAAGCGACGCATACACGCTGCCCGGCCGCCGCTCATGGCGGATCTGGTTCAGGCGCACCGGGTCGATGGTCAGGCCGAAGCACTTGCTTTTGTACGGCGCGAGGCTGGAAGGAATTTGCCCGCGGTCGAAATCTTCCGGGATCAGTGGGTAATTGGCCGCCTTGATGCCGTGCTGCATGGCGAGGTACAGCGAGGTGGGCGTTTTGCCGCTGCGGCTCACGCCGACCAGAATCACGTCGGCCGCTTCGAGGTTTTTCGATGACTGGCCATCGTCGTGCGCCAGTGAAAAATTGATCGCCTCAATCCGGTCGGTGTATTCCTGGCTCATCGACACATCGACGAAACGGCCCACGCGGTGGTTCGAGGTGATGCCGAACTCGGCTTCCAGCGGTTCGATGAAGGTGTTGAACATGTCCAGCACCAGGCCGCGGCTGCCGGTCTTGACGATGTTGCGCACCGCCGGGTCGATCAGCGTGATGAACACTACCGGGCGGCGGCCTTCGACGTCGGCCGTGTGGTTGATTTCGCGCACGACCTGATGTGCTTTGTCAGCCGTGTCGATGAACGGACGGCGCACGTGGCGCGGCCTCACCGAGAACTGGTTGAGAATCGAATTGCCGAACGTTTCGGCGGTGATGCCGGTGCCGTCGGAGATGAAAAACACGGTGTGACGCAGCATGGCGGTGGCCCGGAACGCACGGCGCCGGGCGGTGCGGAAGTGGTCGATGGCGTCCATCATGACAGGGAGTTGCCACCTAGAATCCAGCCGTCTTCCATGCGCCGCCTGCTCATGCGCCCTGCCCTGCCACGGTTGCCCGCTTTCCCACATGGATTGCCCCGTGCCGCCGCGCTTGCCCTCGAAGCTTTGCTCGGGCTGCACGCCGCCTCTGGAGAACACCGGTTTTTCAACATCACGGAGCTCTTCCCATGTCCAACTTCTCTCTGGCGACTGCCCTGGTCGTACCGCTTGAACAGCTGAGGATGCACGACGTCGAGGCGGTCGGCGGCAAGAACGCCTCGCTCGGCGAAATGATCAGCCAGCTGGACGCCACGGGCGTGCGCGTGCCCGGCGGTTTCGCCACCACCGCCAACGCGTTTCGCCGCTTTCTGGCCCACAACGGGCTGGCCGCGCGGATCGAGCAGCGCCTGTCCACCCTGAACACCGACGACGTGCGGGCGCTGGCGCTGGCCGGCGCCGAGATCCGCGAATGGATCGAGCACACGCCGTTTCCCGACGACCTGGACGCCGCCGTTCGCGCCGAATTCGCCCGCCTGACGGCTGGCAACCCGGGCGCCTCTTTCGCCGTGCGCTCGTCGGCCACCGCCGAAGACCTGCCCGATGCCAGCTTCGCCGGCCAGCAGGAAACCTTCCTGAACG
>JANXMO010000511.1 GCA_025354615.1 Burkholderiales bacterium
TTTGCCTTTGAAAAAATCGCTTGCGCGCCCTGCCAGCCAATCGCGTTCTTGCTGACATTCAGCCACTGCAGAAAACGGCTTTGCGACAAGGCGATCGCATGTTCCTCCGTCAATTGGCAGCCCGTGAGATCGAGCGCTCGAAGCTCAAGCCTGTCGACAAGCAATTGGGCAAGGGTTTGCGGGCTGATCGGCGTGCCAGGCAAACCCAAATGAAACAGGGTCGGATGGTCCAGCAGCCGCTGCACGTGCTCGTCTTGCCACCCGCAGTCTTGAACCACGAGTGTGTGCAAGTTCAGTTTCAACAGCTGGTCCAAACCAGCTTGTGTCAGCGCAGTGCAACCGGTCAGCGTCAGCGATCTGACGGTGGAAGGCACCAAGGCCAGGTCGGCGTCTTGCAAATCGGGAAATTGGATGTCAAGTGATTGCCGCCCGCTCATCCAGTTGGCTGCATGGTTGACGATTCGCTTCGGAACATTCAACCAACTGGCAGCGTCCGACTGTTCAGGTGCCTTGATTTCCAGCCGGTGCAATGCCGGGAAGTGAGCGGCCGCCCGTTGCAGTTCGTCTTTTGACCGGACGGTGAATTGGTGTACCGATGCCAGTGCTGCATCCCGCAACTCACGGTTGACCAAGTGCATGTTTCGAGCTGTTCGCCGCCCGCCGATTTCGGCAACCCGCGTCCACACTTCTGGCGGCAATGGCGGCAAAGAATCTGTTCTAGGCCGCTTCGCCGTGGCTTGAGTTGCATCTTCTGAGCCGTCTAACGGGCGCTTGCCCGCGCGCGGCAATGGTTTGAGGCCATCGGCACTTGACGGCGCCAAGCCCTCTGGGCCTTGCGCAGTTGGTGCTGGCACGCTTGATGGTGGCGGCTGCCGCGCCGGTGCAGCGGCCGCCGGATGTTTCCGAAACGCATTCCAGACCATGACAGCTCCTGCGCCGGTCGGCAATGCGATGACACCGCTGCAGCCCGGTTGGTTGCCGCCACTTTAAGCAGCGCGTGAAAGACTGGCCCGCCGAACGCGAAAACATGTCCGCTGAAGCGAAACGGCTGCAGCGAATCTTCTCAGTGTGACGAGCGGCTCAAATAGCGTTTGCGCCAGAAGAAAACGCTGAGGCCCACGCCGACCATCAGCATCAACAAGAACGTGACCCAAAAGCCCATGCGGCTGTGAATCAGCGGCAGGCCTTCGAAATTCATGCCGAAAAAGCCGGTCACCAAGTTGAGCGGCATGAAGATGGCGGTGAGCACGGTGAGCGAACGCATGATGTCGTTGGTGCGGTTGCTTTGCGCTGAGAAATGCATTTGCACCGCGGTTTCAGCCGAGCTTTCCAGCCGGCGCACGTGGCCCAGCACGCGTTCGATGTGCTCGAGCACGTCACGCGAGCGCACGCGCAGCAGCTCACGCTCGCGCTGCGTGGCGGGGTCTGCGGCTTCGGGCCACTCGTCCAGCGCGTCGATCCATTCGGTGATGGCAGCCCGCTGGTCTTCGCAGATGTCTTCCAGCACGTGCAGCGCGTTGCGCGATTCGAGCAGCATTTGCCAGTGGTCCACGCGGCTGCGCGGGTCGAACAGCTGCTGCTGCAAATGGCCCAGCTGCTTGGTCAACAGCCGGCGCAGGTCCAGGTAGCTGTCGACCATGTGGTTGACCATGCGCAGCATCAAGTCGGCCGGGCTGGTGGGCAGGCGCACGGCGCCACGGGCTTCCAGCGCGCCCGGCTTGTCGCCCGTGGCCTGGACCTGGCTTTGCAGCCGGTTGGCGAAGAATTCGCGCACGCTGCAGTCGGTCGGGTGCACGGTCAGCAGCACACGGTCGAACACGGCAAAGCCGACCGGGCTGGTGTCAATGGCGGCCAGCGCGGCCCGCGCCGTGGTCAGCGTGCCCTTGTGCTCGTCGAGAAACATGCCGGCGCTGCCAATGCCCGCGGCCAGCCGGCGGAACACCAGCAAGTCGTACCAGGAGGTGTAGTCGTAATGCGAAGGCAGCTGGTTGTTCAGCAG
>JANXMO010000573.1 GCA_025354615.1 Burkholderiales bacterium
GCCGGGCGCCGCTACCTGGACATGATGTCGGCGTATTCGGCCGTCAGCTTCGGCCACAGCCACCCGGTGCTGGTGCGCGCGCTGGTCGAGCAGGCCGGACGGCTGGCCGTCACCAGCCGGGCATTCCATACCGACGGGCTGGGCCGTTTTCTGCAGGCCTTGTGCCGCACCACCGGCATGGCGCGGGCGCTGCCGATGAACAGCGGCGCCGAAGCGGTGGAAACCGCGATCAAGGCGGCCCGCAAATGGGGCCACCGCGTCAAGGGCGTGGCCGATGGACAGGCGCAAATCATCGTGGCCGAGGGCAACTTCGCCGGTCGCACCACCACGCTGGTGGGCTTCTCGAGCGAGGCGCAGTACCGCGACGGCTTCGGCCCGTTCGCGCCCGGCTTCGTCAGCGTGCCGTTTGGTGACGCGGCGGCGCTCGAAGCCGCCATCACCGCGCAAACCGCGGCCTTCATCGTCGAGCCCATTCAGGGCGAAGCCGGCATCGTCGTGCCGCCCGACGGCTACCTGCGCGCCGCGCGCGACATCTGCACGCGGCACAACGTGCTGCTCATTTGCGACGAAGTGCAGACCGGCCTCGGCCGCACCGGCGCCACGCTGGCCTGCGACCACGAAGGCGTGCAGCCCGACGGGCTGGTGCTGGGCAAGGCGCTGGGCGGCGGCCTGCTGCCGGTCAGCGCCTTTTTGGCGCGTGACGACGTGATGGCGCAGTTCACCCCGGGCGACCACGGCAGCACCTTCGGCGGCAATCCGCTGGCAACCGCGGTTGGCGAGGCAGCGCTGGCGCTGCTCGAGCGCGAGCAACTGGCGCAACGCGCCCTGGTCAGCGGCCAGATGCTGATGGCGCAACTGCGCGCCCTGGCGCATCCGGCCATCACTGAAGTGCGCGGCCGCGGTCTGTTGATCGGCGTCGAGATCGACCCGGCGGTGGCCAGCGCCCGCACTGTTTGCGAGGGTTTGATGGCCGAGGGCGTGCTGACCAAGGACACCCACCACAGCGTGGTTCGGCTGGCGCCGCCGCTGGTCATCGAAGCGGCGCAGATCGACTTGGCCGTGGCGGCGCTGAAACGCGTGCTCGGGCGGCTGTTGGCTGCAGCTTGAACGCTTCAAGTTTTTGCGCCGTATGCCGAAAAATACGGAGGCTGTCACGCTCCTTGCCGGCGCCGCCTTCCATGTCCCTTCAAACCGCTGCCGAGACCACCGAGACGATTGCCGTCAGCGCATTGCGCATCGGCATGTTCGTTCACCTCGATCTCGGGTGGATGTCGCATCCGTTCGCCTTGTCCAGCTTCAAGATCACGAGCGCCGAGCAGCTGCAAATGCTGCGCGCGCTCGGTGTGGCGCAAGTGCGCTGGAGCCCCTCGCTCAGCACGCACGCGACGCCGGTGGTCGAGCACCCCGCAGCCCCTGGGGTGCCGACCGCCCTGCTGGAGAAGAGCGAGGCGGAAAAAACAGCGCTCTCGCACCGCGCTGCCTGGAGCCAACAGCGGGCGCGGCTGAGCGAGTGCGAGCAACAGTTCAGCGAAGCAACCCGCGCTTCAAAACAAATATTCGACCACGCTGAAGCCCAGCCGCAGGCAGCGGCAGCGCAGGCCGTGGCGCTGAGCCAGGCCATCGTCAGCAAGATGCTGGGCGAGCGCGATTTGTGCATTCGACTGCTCAACGACGGCGCCGGCGACCGCAGCTCGGCGCACGCCGTGAACGTGGCCGTGTTGTCGCTGTTGCTGGGCCGCACGCTGCAGCTCAACGAGGCCGAGCTGTGCGATCTCGGCACCGGCGCGCTGCTGCATGACATCGGCAAGCGCGCGCTGCCGTTGCCGCTGCGCCACCGTGATCCGCAGTTCTCGGCGGCACAACACAGCGGCTACGAAAACCACGTGGCGCAAGGCCTGCTACAGGCGCACAGGATGGGGTTGAGCGAGGGCGCCACCCAGGTGATTGCGCAGCACCACGAGCATGCCGACGGCAGCGGCTTCCCGCAGCGCTTGAGCGGCGACCGCATCACCATCGCCGCGCGCATCACGGCGCTCGTCAACCGTTACGACAACCTGTGCAATCCGCACGCTGGCGGCCTGGGCAGCACGCCGCACGAGGCGGTGGCCTTGCTGTTTTCACAAGGGCGCCACCAATTCGACAGCGGCTTGCTGGGCCAGTTCATCCGCATGCTGGGCGTTTATCCCCCTGGCTCAGCGGTGCAGCTGACCGACTCGCGTTATGCGCTGGTGGTGGGCGTCAACGCCCTGCGCCCGCTCAAGCCGCGGGTGCTGGTGCACGAAGCGGGCGTGCCGTACGACGAGGCGGTGATCGTCGACCTGGAGCGCCAGCCCGGCGTGGGCGTGTTGCGCAGCATCCGCCCGCAGGCGCTGCCGCCACAGGCGCTGCAATACCTGGCGCCGCGCACGCGCGTGAGCTACTTCTTCGAGCCCCAGCTTGCCCGGGCCGGCTGATGGGGGCTGCCCTGCCTTGGCTCGCGCAGGCCGCGGCACTGTTGAGCAGCCTGGGCCACCCGGCTTGGCTGGCGCATGCCGCCACATTGCGGGTGGTGGCTGCCAACAGCGCCGCTGAAACACAGCTCGGCGTTGGCCCTGGCGGCCTGGAGGGGCGCGACGTGTTCGAACTGGCCGTGACGCCCGAAGACATGGCGTTTTGGACCGAAGTGGCACAGCAGCCAACTGGTGCCGATACGCCAGCCACTGTGTTCGAAGGCCTGCATTCCGATAGTTTTGCCCGCAATGCCGCTGGTGAGCTGCGCCCCGTGCGCCGCCGCATCAGCCGGATAGAGCTGGGCGGCGGCGACCCCGGCTTTCTCGTGCAATGGGAAGACCACAGCGAACAGCACCGCGCCGCGCTGGCGGCGGAAGCCGTGCAGGCGCAGCAGCAGGCCGAGTTGCATGCCCTGCTGGAAAATACGGCCGACGGCGTCATGGTCATGGGCGTGGACGGCCGCATCCTCAATTTCAACCCCCGTTTCGCCGCGCTGTGGGCGTTGCCGTTGGAACTGCACTGGCGCCAGCAAGATGATGACCTGCTGTCGTGGATGCAGCGCCGCATGGCCAACCCGGCCGGCTACATGCGGCGCCTGGCGCACATCGAACTTGCCGACGCCGCGCCGACGCATGATTTGCTCAAGCTGTCATCCGGCCAGGTGCTCGAACGCAGCAGCACACCGCTGCGCTGCAATGGCGAGATCACCGGCCGCATCTGGTCGTTCCGCGAAACGTCTTGAAGCCGGCTTGCTCGCGCACAATCGTGCCCACTTCCCCTCACTGCACGAACCATTCGCGATGATTTACAAATTCAAATCCCAGGCCACGGGCGAGTTGATCATGATGGCGCCCGAGGCCGAGCAGGTGTTGCAGCTGATCGGCCATGCGCCTGCAGTCACCGGCATCATTGCCGTGGCGGCCATGCCGGCAGCCATTCAGGCGATCGAACAAGCCACTGGCGCTGCAACGGCGCCGAACGTGACAGACGCCGATGACGAAGAGCCCGGCAATGCCGTGGTCACCCTGCGCCAACGCGCGTGGCCGTTGCTCGACATGATGCGCCGCGCGCACGCCGAAGGGGCTGACATCGTCTGGGGCGTTTGAACCACAGCCCGGCCTGCCAGCGCCGCCTCACGGCTCCATGCAAGACCAAGCCACCCGCATCATCGCCATTCGCCACGGTGAAACCGATTGGAACGTGCAAGCGCGCATTCAAGGCCAGCTCGACATTGGCCTGAATGACCGTGGCCGCCAGCAGGCGGCGCAAATGGCCGCCGCGTTGGCCACCGAAGGCATTGATGCGCTGTATTCGAGCGACCTGCAACGTGCCCATGACACCGCGCAAGCGATTGCCGCACGCAGTGGCTGCCCGGTGGTGTGCGACCGCGGCTTGCGCGAGCGGGCGATGGGCGTGTTCGAAGGCTGCACGCTGGCACAAATCGCGCAACGCTGGCCCGGGCCCAATGAACGCTGGCGCCAGCGCGACCCGGCTTTTGCGCCCGCCGGCGGCGAATCACTGCAAGATTTTTACGATCGCGTCGTCGTCACTGCAAAGCGCCTGGCGGCCGCCCACCCGGGCCGCAGTCTGGCCTGGGTCGCCCATGGCGGCGTGCTCGACAGCTTGTACCGCGCCGCCACCGGCATGGCGTTGCAGCCCCCGCGCGACTGGCCGTTGGGCAATGCCGGCATCAACCGGCTGCTTTTTACCGGTGAGCGGTTCACCTTGATCGGTTGGGGCGACGTGGCGCATCTCGAAAGCGATATGCTGTTGGACGACCCGGTGGCAGCACGGCCCGCTTGAGTCCAAGGCATCGGCATCAGGGCAAGGAACTGTTTTTGCCAGTATTCCTGCCGGGCCTTTGCCGGCAGGAATACTGGCGTTCGACATGCGGTGGCATTCATCGTTTAATTGAACAGATGCTCTCGCGCTTACCAATTTTTATTTCGGAGTTTTGTCCATGACGGTTTTCTCATTGAGTGCCCTGGCCGTTGCCACGGCTGGTTTGATGGCGGCGGTCTGGCCTGTGCGCGCATCGGCTGCTGCTGACAGTGTTCCTGCATCAGCGGTCACCCCTGCCAATGCGGCTTATGCGCAAGGCGCTTATGACGTGAGCAGCGTGCGGTTTACAAGCGGCGGTGTGGAACTGGCGGGCTTGCTGTATCAACCCGCTGCCACCGGCCGTGCGCGCCCCGGCGTGGTGTTGCTGGGTCCATTCGGCTTCGTCAAAGAGCAAGCGCCGATGCAGTACGCGACCCGCCTGGCTCGCGACGGCTATGCGACGCTGATTTTCGACCCCCGTTACAGCGGCGAAAGCGGTGGCCAGCCGCGCCGGCTGGAAAGTCCTAAAGCAAAAATCGAAGACGTCAAGGCGGCCCTCGATTTCTTGCAGGCGCAGCCGCATGTCGACAAAAACCGCCTGGCGGCGCTCGGTATTTGCCAGGGCAGCTCGGAGATGCTGGCTGTTGCCGCGCAAGACCCTCGCGTCAAAGTGCTCGCCACGGTCTCGGGCCAGTACATCTACCCGCACAACATCGACGGGTTTTTCAGCCAGAGCGGCATGACGCGTGAGCAGCGCATGGCCCGCGGGCAGGCCGCCCTTGAAAATTTTCGGAAAACCGGCGCAGTCGACTACACCGAAGTGGTCAGCCTGACGGACAAAAGCGTCGGCTTGCCCTGGAAGCCGATCCACGATTGGTATCAGCCCTGGACCACCGAGCGCTGGATGAAGCCCAGCCGCTGGGAAAACCGCTACGCCACGATGAGCGATGCGGAGGTTTGGCGCTTCAATGTTGACGACTATGCTGTCAAAGTCAAAGCGCCGACGCTGATCGTGCATGGCGAGATGTCCGATGGCAATGTTGAAGCCGCACAGCACGTGTTTGATTTGTTGCCTGTCAAAGACAAACAATTGATCATCGTTCCCGGCGTCTTTCATACCCGTTTCTACGATGACCCGGCGGTGATCGACCCGGCAGCGGCCCAGGTTTCCCAATGGTTTGCTCGGCATCTGCGTTGATTGCTTGAGCCGCGCAATCAAAAATACAGGGCATTCACTGACAGTGCTTTCCCCGGTTGTTGCCCCTGTCGTGTAGGCAACCGGGCGTGCCCTGCCTAGACTGTTCGAACAAGCTGTTCATGCCGTATTCAGCTTGTTCAAACATGATGTCGCCACCCAACCAACATTCCATTCGCCAAAAAGAGCCTGTGCCGTCGTCGCCTGGGTTGTGCAAACCTGCTGAACGTTTGTCGCTCTTGCGTGCACTGGGTCTGTTGAGCCGGCTGGCGAAACGGCGGTTGCCGACCGGTTTCACGACGACTGACCTTGCGCAAACGCACCTGTCTTACGACGGACCGGGGTGCACGTTTGCTTCGGCCTGTTTCGACAAGCCAATGCGCCGCTACAGCGACAGTGTTTTGCCGAGCGACAGCGGTTTTTGCGCGCCACGGCCGACCGGGGTCGGGGCCGACAGCGCCCGATTGCTACGGGAATTTGATTTGTTCTGGGCTGAGCAGGGCGCGCCGGAAGAAACCATGATTCTTTCAGTGCTCGAAGGCGGTGATGCTGTCTGCGTGGCGGTGCAACCCGGCCAACGGCAGTTTGCCGTGCATTTCGACAGTGGCTTGCGGCTGCCTGCTCATTTGGCTGCCACTGGGCAGGCGCAGCTGGCGTGCTTGCCGCCGGCCGATGTGGCGGGGCGTTTCAGCGAAGACGCCACCGGGCTCCAGGCCTTGCCGGCCCGGCAACGCCTGGAGCGGCTCACGGATCACGGGCCTGCCAGCGTGGCTGAGCTGATTCGCTGGCTGCAGCGCATGCGTCGGCGTGGCCACAGCATTGATGACGAAGCGGTTTTTGAAGGCGTGGTTGGCATTGGCGCTGCGGTATTCGATGCCACCGGGACGGCGATTGCCGGCGTTGGCGTCTGTCTTTGCAAAACCCTGCTTGACGCCACGCGGCTGGCCCACCAGCGCACCCTGGTGATGCAAGCCGCCCAGACGCTGACGCAACGGCTGGGCGGCGTTTGTCCCTCGGCGGCCAGGCCCCGTTTTGAGGGCCTGAAAGCGTAACAAGCCTATGCAACACTGTGTGGTCTTGTATTTATCCGTCGTTGACGGAGCCATGCCATGTCACGCGTTAGCACTTACCTGAACTTTGCTCGCAACACCGAGCAGGCCTTCGACTTCTACCGCTCGGTTTTTGGCGGGGAATTTGCTCAACCCATCCACCGTTTCAGTGATGTGCCACCGATGCCGGGCCAGCCGCCCCTTGCCGAGGCCGACAAAAATCTCGTCATGCACGTTGAATTGGCCATTCTGGGCGGTCACGTGCTGATGGGAACCGATGCGCCTGAATCGATGGGGTTTTCATTGACCGCAGGCAACAACGTCTACATCAACCTTGAACCCGATACCCGTGTTGAGACCGAGCAGCTCTTCAATGCGCTGAAAGCCAACGGCAAAATCGAAATGCCCCTGCAAGACATGTTCTGGGGCGCTTATTTCGGCAGCCTGACCGACCAATTCAGTATCAAGTGGATGTTGAATTGCGCCAAAAAAGCTGCTTGATTTTTTAAAGCGCTGCGGTCTCTATGCCTCGGCTTGTTACAAAGGTCTCTTCGTGTTGCAGGATTTTTTGTGGCGCCCGCACAGTGTTTGTCAAAGCCTGCGCGATTGGCAGGACAACAAGGATTTCCTCGAAAAAAATTCAATCAACCGCTATGTGAACGTTCATACAGAGCCGGGTTTGGCCTGTTATGTGGCTGAACTACAGCATGTGTAGAGTTGTTTGGCAGCGCTAAAGAAGTCATTGCCATGCATGGTGCCGGGCTGTCGAACATCGTTTTTTCGCAGCGTGGCACCAAGGTGCTCGAACTGGGATCGCGCCTGCACCACAACACCTGTTTTCAAACCCTGGCCGAGCGTTGCGGCTTGCCTTACACACACTGGTATTTGGCATCGGCGCCTGCTTGCACGGGCGGCGACACTCGCTTCGCCAATGTGGTGGCCGACATGGACAAGTTTCAGCAC
>JANXMO010000684.1 GCA_025354615.1 Burkholderiales bacterium
GTCCAGGCTGCGGCTGAGATGGGCGCCGAACACGCGGCGCTGCTCGGCCTGCTGGAACTGATCGCCGTTGGCCGGGTCGTCAAGAAAATAAGTGAAGTTGGACGACAAATCGAGCCGCGACTGGATGGCGTAGGCATTGAACTTCAGCACACCGCTGGCCTGTGTGCGCTGCAGGTCATAGGACAGGCTGCGCCGGGCGGTGCTGCCGCCATCGGTCGGGTCGATGGCGCCGAAACGGCCGATCAGGCCGCTGTCGACGGCGCGCTGCGGCACCTGGTCGGTCGCATTCCAGCCGGCGGCATAGGCCATTGCGGTCAGCGACTGGTGGTTGGCCGCATCACCATCGCTGTAGCGCAGCACGCCGTTCAAGCGATGGAATTTTTCCGGGTTGTCCCACGGGCCGTTGTTGTGCGCGGCTTCCACGGCCCACAGCAACTGGCCGGTACCGAATGGGGCTGATTTCGTCAGCAAGGCGCGCGCATAGCCGTGCTCGCCCACCGTCAACGAGCCGAGGCCGCGGGGCAGCGCATCGAACAGGCGGATACGGGCCGCGCCGGCCGATGAAAAGTCACCCTCGGCCGCGTCATACGGGCCTTTTTTGTAGTTGATGCGATCAACCAGCTCGGGAATCAGCCAGTTCAAGTCGCTATAGCCCTGGCCATGCGCATGCGTCGGCATGTTGACCGGCATGCCGTCGACGAAAGTGGCGAAATCGGTGCCGTGGTCGAGGTTGAAGCCGCGCAGGAAATACTGGTTGGCCTTGCCGTCACCGCTGTGCTGGGTGACGATGACGCCGGGCACGAACTCGAGCACCTCGGCCGGGCGCAGCGTTGGCCGGCTCTCGATCAGCTGCGAGGTCACGCTGCCGCTGCTGGCGGCATCGGTCGTGCCGATGGCGGTGTTGTAGTTGCCGCGGATGACGACGGTGCCCAGCTGCGTGGCGGCGGGCGCGGGCAGCGTTTGCGCGTGCGTCGAGGTCGTCGGCACACAACAGGCAAGAGCACCAGCGGCGGCCACGGTCAGGCGATTGAAAAGAAAAGGCATGGGATTGTTGGAAAAAAATTTTGAGCAGGGCCAAAGCCACTAGCAGTGACGGCAAGCCTTCGCCGCAGCGTATGAAGTATTTCAGATTGTTCTTATACGCGAGCCATGTGACAACAGATGCAGTACCGCACCGCCGCTTCAGCGCGCCGGCTTCAGCGGCCGCGGTTTTTTGGCAGGCGCTCGGCCGCGGGCGGCAGGGGCATGGCGGTGCGCCTGCGCCTGCGCGTGCGCCGCAGGGGCCACGGCCGGCGCCGGCAGGCTGATCAGATGAACGCTGCCCTGGTGCACGCCGCGCTCGGCGCACACCGCATCGGCAAAGCGCTGCACGGCGGCAGTGCTGCCTTTCAGAATCACCGTCTCCAGGCGGTGGTCATGGTCCAGGTGCACGTGTTGCGCGGCCACCGTCAGCTCATGGTGCGCGTGCTGCCGCTGCGTGATGCGCTCGGTCAACTCACGCTCGTGGTGGTTGAACACATACGACAAACAAGCCACGCATGGCGCCGCCGGCTGGGCCGCCTGCCGCGTGCGCGCCAGCTCGGCCCGCAGCAAATCGCGCACCGCCTCGGAGCGGTTTGCGTAGCCGCGCCCGGCAATCCATTCATCAAAAGCCTTTGCAAGAGGTTCATCGAGCGAAATGGTGAAGCGGTCCATGCGGGCGGGTTTTCAGCTGAAATTGAAGCGGCATTCGACCACAGCGCAGGCTGTATCGTCAGGCCGTTGAACGCAGCGGTTGGCAAAGACGAAGTGGATTGAGGCGATTGCGAGCAATTTGCGACTCAAAAAATGAGTCGATTAAATTTATAATCGACTCATGCGCTTGAGCGACGGTGAGATCCCATTGCAGACACTGATTTGGCAACAGCCGGATTGGCCGGCCCTGCACTTCAACCCTGCAGCGCTGGCGCAAGCCCTTGCAGCGGCTTGCAAAGCCCAGGGTGTCGTGGAAGGCAAGCTGGCGGCACTCGGCTTTGAGCAACACCAGGAAGTTGCCGCGGAAACCTGGGCTTACGAGGCCTCTTCCACAGCCGCCATTGAAGGTGAGCGGCTGGATCTTGAAGCGGTTCGTTCGTCGATTGCACGCCGCTTGGGCGTTTCTCCAGCGAAAGGCGCCCTCAAAACCCCGCGCCATGTCGACGGCTTGCTCGACCTCATGGACGACGCCGTCAGCCACGCTACCAAGCCCGTCACACATCAGCGCCTTCATACGTGGCAGGCGGCGCTGTTTCCAACCGGGTATTCCGGCATGCGGCCGGTTCGGGTTGGACATTACCGCGAGCACACGGAGCACATGCAAATCGTCAGTAGCCGCGTCGGGCGTGAAATCGTCCATTACGAAGCGCCGCCGTCGGCCGCTGTGCCGGCGGAAATGGAGCGGTTCCTGGCTTGGCTGGAGAGTCCAAATGAGCTGCACGGGATGGTCAAAGCCGCGCTGGCACACCTCTGGTTTGAAACCATCCACCCTTATGAAGACGGCAATGGCCGCCTCGGGCGCGCCATCGTCGATCTCGTCTTGGCCCGCCATGCGGGTGAACAGGGCCGGGTGCTGCGCATCTCTCAACAATTGCTTACGCAGCGCGATGAGTATTACGCTCAGCTGAAGCGGGCACAGCACGGCACGCTGGACGTCACGGCTTGGGTCGGCTGGTTTATGGCGCAAATTCGGGCGGCATTCGACACAAGCTCGTCAGTCGTCAACTTGGCGCTTGCCAAAGCGAGGTTTTGGCATCAACACCGCGCCAAAAACCTGAGTGTCCGCCAGCGCAAGGTGATCAATGTTTTGCTGGATGCAGGGCCCGGTAGCTTTGAAGGCGGCATGAGCACCCGTAAATACGAAAGCCTGACCAGTGCCGCGCGCGCCACCGCCTCACGCGACTTGATTGAGCTGGCTGCCTTGGGTTTGTTGGTGCAAAGAGGTGCTGGCCGTGGGACGCGATATGACTTGATATTCGTGGCTGAGTAGTACGCCAACCCGGGAATTTCGAAACATGAACCCGCGTCTTCGCCCCGATAGCCGCGTTGCAAATCCTCGCGATACCTTCGGGTATCGCTGTGGTTTGCACCTTGCCCTCGGGCCGAATCCATCGCGTTCATTTTGTTCCGAAATATCCAAGTGGGAGAGAGAGCAATGCAACACGGGTGGTTGAGCCAGCATCAGAGAACTTGAAACAGTAACTCCCTCTCCCGCCCGCGGGAGAGGGCAGGGGTGAGGGATGGCGCATGGCACCAACAGTGAATGCCATTGCGGCAGGGCTGCCCTCACCCCTACCCTCTCCCACAAGTGGGAGAGGGAGCCAATGCCATCAAACATGCTTCAAGTTCACATGTGCTGGATCAATAGTTTCAACGCCGTAACGCCCGACCTGTCACGGGTTGCATGACAGGACTTGTCAACACAATGGGTCGCTACTGCGCCGCCAACGCCTCGGGCGCCAGCCCTTGCACCGCCCGTTGCCACATGCGGTCGTACAGCGCTTCCAGCCGGCGTGCGAACAAGGCGCCATCGAACAGCGCGCTGTGCTCGCGCTGCGCCAGCAAATGGGTGTGCAGGCGGGCGCGGCGCGGTGCGTCGGTGGCCAGGGCAAGCGCGGTGTCGCGGTAGGCGGCGCGGTCGTCGCAGATGAGTTCATCGAGCGCCACCGCGTGCAGCAGGCTGGCGGCTACGCGCTGCGCGAAGGCGGCGCCACGCAGCGTGACGACCGGCACGCCGGCCCACAGCGCTTCGCTGGCGGTGGTGTGGGCATTGCACGGCCAGGCATCGAGAAAAATGTCGGCACAGGCCAGGCGGCTGACGTGGTCTTCGATCGCCACCACAGGGGCGAACAGCAGCCGCGCCGGGTCAATGCCGCGGGCCTGCGCAGCCGCCTGCAGCGCGGCCTGCACATTGGTGTTCCAGCGCAGCAGCCACAGCACCGCGTCGGGCAGCGCGTGCAGCAGCTCGCACCACGTGGAGAACACCTCTTCCGAGATCTTGTACGACTGGTGAAAGCCGCACAGCACCGTGCCCTCGGCCGGCAAGCCCCAGTCGGCGCGGGTGGTCGGGCGCGGCAATGGTCGCCGCGCGTCGTTCGGCTGGTAGCAGCCGGGCAGCTGGGCAATGCACTCGCTGAAATGCGCCGCGTGCCCGAGGGGCGTGACGATCTCGTCGCCGATGAAGTAGTCGATGAACGGCGCGCCGCTGGTGCCGGGAAAGCCCAACCACGTCACTTGCAGCGGCGCCGGGCGGTAGGCGAGCACGGGAAACAGCGTGTCCGACGTGCCGCCTTTGAGGTCGACCAGGATATCGATGCCCAGCTCGCGCACGCGCTGGGCGATGGCCTTGAAGCTGTGGCCGCGCAACTCCTCGAAGTGCTCGCTCGAGGCGCGCACGCGCTGGCGCATGGCGCTGGCATCGTCCGGCCCGGTCGACAGCAAGGTGACCTCGACGCGGCTGCGATCGTGGCATTCGAGCATCTGCACCATCAGCTGGCTGGTGGCGTGGAAATGGAAATCAGCCGACAAGTAGCCGATCTTCAGCCGCCGCTCGCCGTCGGCCGCCACGGGCTTGACGCGCGGCAACGGGCGAATGCCCTGCGCCACATGCAGCGCGTAATGCGCCGTGGCTTTGCGCTGCTCCAGCGGGTCGTCGACCAGCACGACGTGGGTGAACGGGCTGGTTTCCAGCGGCGTGTCGGCCGGCGCGGCCTGCACCGCGGCGCGCACTTCGGCCAGCGCAGCCTCGGCCTCGGCCCAGCGGCAGGCTTCGCGCTCGAAGAAGGCAATCAAGCCGCGGCCCACGACTACGCTGCTGCCCAAACCCAGCAGCACCGCGGTGCGCACGCACTCGGCGGCTTCGGACTTCATGCCCATTTCTTTGAACGACATGCCGAGGCGGAAGTGCGTGACCGCGTCGTCGATCTTCAGCGCCAGCGCATCGAAGAAAGCGCGCACGGCCTCGACATGGCGCCGGCAGCGCTGCAGCGCCAGGCCGTGCAGCACGTGCAGCAGCGGCTCGCGCGGCAGCGCGGGCGGCACCGCAGTTACGCAGGCCAGCACTTCATCGTCACGCCCCAGCAGGTACAGCGCGTGGGCCTGCAGCGTGTAGGCGAGCGATTCACCGGGGTGCACGCGGCAGATGCGCACCAGGCGCTGCACCGCGTCAGCCGGCCGGCCGGCCTTGATCAGCGCATGCGCCTCGGCCAGCTCGTAAGCCGCGTCAGCATGCAGCGCCACCGCTCGCGCGTAAACGCTGGCGGCCTGCGGCCACTCCAGGCGCGCCGCGTGCGCCTGGCCGGCCAGCCAGCAACGGTGTGCGCGCGCGCACGCCGAATGCAGCGGGGCGGCTACGGGGCGGGCGGGAACAGGCAGGGTGATCGCCATGGCAGCGCGGGCGGGCATGGCCGCCAAGTGAGCAATGGCAGCAGCTTAGGCCGCACGGCGGCAAGTGAAGCGAGGAAATGGCAGGGGTTTTGGCAAGAGCGCGGCGGCTCGTACGCAAGCCGCTTTGCGGGCCGGCAACGATCGCAAACGCCGCTGTAGGACCCTGCAACAGAAGGCCGTGCCCCACCGGAGACGGCGCCGCTGAACACAGCGGGGGCATGGTGGCCCCCGCTCCACAGCGCGTTCAACCGCCAATTTGGCACCGATTTTTCAAAGTTGGTCCGCCGGGTCAGGAGCTGCAGCAGGCGCGCGGGCTGGAGGTTTCGCGGCGTACATCAAGCCGAAGCCAACAGTGGCAACCCCCGCACCGATCAATGCATTTCTGTCTATAGATTTGAAAAAATCGGAACCGAATTTGGGATTATTTGCTGGGCTTTCGACATCGACCGTTTTTGCCATAGTTGAAAGCCCACTATTGACGACTGCAGTCCCACCTCCGACCCAGGCCATGGCACGGCCCACCTCGAAAAGTCCGTATTGCAAGAGGGTCATGGCGACAGGCGCTTGCGCTTCTTGCGCAACAGGCGGCTCCATGTCGACGGCGACATGGTCTGGCGACACTGAAGGCGCCTGGGGCAAGTCGGCTGGAGGCAGCGGCGCGGGCTGGCGGCGGGGTGACGAAGCCCTGCTGGAAGGCGCTGATGAAGCGGTCGCAGTGCGGGGCGACAGGGGCGACCCGGGCCGTGACGAAGGACGTGCTGCCGGTGTTGCGACATCGCCAGGGCCGGTTCCCTGCGTCGCTCTTTCGGCGACTCGGGCGGTTGGAGAAGGCGAACGCGAAGAAGGGCGGGAGGCGGACATGTTCATGATTCCTTGGAAAGGCAGATGATGAAGAGTGCCCTTCCCGCAGCCGCGCCGCGACTT
>JANXMO010000686.1 GCA_025354615.1 Burkholderiales bacterium
ACAAGAAGAACCCCAAGCCGCTCGACACGTCCGCTTTCAACACGCTGGTGAAAACCGCGGCCGAGGTGCTGCGCCGCCACGAACAGCAGCTGCACGCTCAGCTTCACCAGCGCGTGACCGTACAGGGCGCGGCCGGGCCGCTGACCATCCGCCTCGACATCGTGCCCGACGAGGACGACGCCCATGCGCTGCTGAGCGCGCACGACGCGACCGCCACGCAGGTGGCGCAAGTGCGCGTGCGGCCTGATTTCAAGCTCAACGCCAGCAGCGCCCGCGCGTGGATCGACTCGGCATTCGCGCGGCCACGCTGAACGCCTTCAGCCTTGGCGGGCTGAACATCAAGTGCATAACGAGGCTTTCCGGCGTCGCGATTCTTTGGCCGCACCAGCGGCAAGCCAGCGGGTTGGAAAAGCCCGGCGCCGCCGCGGTGCGTGTCCTGACCTTGCGCACCGAGCGGTGGTAAGGCAGCTGTCTTCACGCAGCCAGCGACACAGGCGCAGGCTTCGCAGCCGGGCGCTTGCCGTTCACGCCGCGTAATGAAGCTACAGCGGCCACGTAATCGGGCATGAAGCACCTCTGCTCGCCACCGCCAAAGGTGACCGAAACGCTTTCCGCATCCACCGCCGTCACCACGCCCAGGCCATAGCGGCGCACTTTGACGGCTTGCCCCACGGTGAAGGCAGGTGTTGCGACGGCCGCGGGCGCCGTGGCGGTTTGCGCAGCAGGGTTGTCGTCCACTCCAGCCTCGGCGCGGGCTTGCGCTTCGCGCAGGCGCTGGCCCGCGCGGCGGCAGTTGTCGCAATGCCAGCAACCTGTGAAGCCATCGGGCAAGGCCTGAAAGTGGGTCAGCAGCAATTTCCAGCGACAACCACCGGCCTGGGCGTAAGACACCATTTGCTCTAACTGCGCCTGGTCATCACGCCGCTTTTCCTGGTAGGTGTCGGCCAGCGCCTGCAAGGCTTGCGGATCCAACCCCTGGCGCAGCAGGCGCAGGCGCCCAGCGCGGTTTTGCGTGGCGATGCGCTGCGCGCGCAGCAAACCCAGCGCCACCTGCAGCTTGTTACGCGGGCGGTCAAGCGCGGTTTGCAGCGCATCGAGCGTCCAGCCGGCCGGCTCGGGCGGCGGCTGGTGCAGCTGGCGGTAGAGCGCCAGCACTTCGTCGGCGCCCGGGTAGCGGTTGGCCAGAAAAAATTGCTGCACCGCCTTGTCGCCGTGCAGGTAAAGCAGGGTGCATTGCGCGACCTCGCCGTCACGCCCGGCACGGCCCGACTCCTGGTAGTACGCATCCAGCCCGCCCGGCATTTGGTAGTGCAGCACGAAGCGCAAATCGGCCTTGTCGATGCCCAGCCCAAAGGCATTGGTGGCCACCATCACGCGGATACGCCCCGCCATGAAGGCCTCCTGCACTTCGCTGCGGTGGCGGGCGGGCTGGCGGCCGTGATAAAGGCCGGCGGACTCGCCCGCCTCCAACAAGGCCGCGTGCACCGCCTCGGCGGATTTGACGGTGGCGGTGTAGACGATGCCGTGGCCGGTTGCGGCGACAACACGGGCCACGGTGCGCGCCAGCTTGTCGTCTTCTCGCGTGACCAGCTCAACGTCATAGTGCAGATTGGGGCGGTAGGTGCCGGTGTTGATGACGCCATCGGCTGGAATGCCCAGCTGCTGCGCAATGTCACGGCTGACCTGCTCGGTCGCGGTCGCCGTCAGCGCCAGCACCGTCGGGCGGCCGAGAGCGCCAACCGCTTGCCCGATGTCGAGAAACGCCGGACGAAAGTCATGGCCCCATTGGGAAATGCAATGCGCTTCGTCGACCACAAGCAGCGCCGTGCGGTGGCTCTTCAGCAACGCAAGGAAAGCCGCGTCGGCCAGCCGCTCGGGCGTTGCGAAAACGATGCGCGCGCTGCCGTCGGCCACCGCGGCTTCGGCCGCGTGCTGGTCATGGGCGCTCAGCGCACTGTGCATTTCCACTGCGGCCACGCCCAGCGCGCGCAGCCGGTCGCACTGGTCTTTCATCAACGCGATCAACGGCGACACGACAACGGTGCGCTCTTGCAACACCAGCGCCGGCAGCTGGTAGCACAGTGACTTGCCCGCCCCCGTGGGCATGATGGCCAACGTGGGCTGGCCAGCCAGCGCGCGTTCCACCACTTGGCGCTGGCCGGGCCGCAGCCCCCGGTGGCCGAACGTGCCGGTGAGAACGCGGCGTATCGCGGACGGCAGCGCAGCCATCAGCAAGCACTGCCGAGCGAAGAAACAGCGGCTCGCGAACGCACCGGCCCAAGCGAAGCGGATGGAAAACGACAAAGGCAGGCAAATAGACAGGTCATGACGATGAGCAGCAATCGGCATGCCGATCCTCTTCTGGCAGAGCCCGTCTGCCTGTGCGGCAGCACCTCTTGAAGTCGCT
>JANXMO010000687.1 GCA_025354615.1 Burkholderiales bacterium
GCGCGCGAGATCAGCAAGCGCATCGACGAGTCGTCGGAACGCGTCAACCAGGGCTCGATCGTTTCGCAGCAGGCCAAGGACGCCTTCGAGCGCATCGTCACCAGCGTGGGCAAGACCGGCGAGTCGATCCGCAGCATTGCTGATTCAACACAGCTGCAGCAGCAGGCTTCGCAAAATGTCAGCTCGCTGATCACCGAGCTGGCAGCTTCTTCGCCGGCGGCGGCGACGGTTTGAGCGGGGACAGGCTCATGATGTCCGCGGCACCTGCCACCCCTGTGCGGCCCGCACCGGCCGCTGCGCCAGCGGTTTCCGCCCCCGCCATCTACAGCGTTTTACAACTGGGCGACACCCATGTGGCGCTGCCGCTCGATGTGCTGCGCGAGGCCGTGCCCTGCCCCGCGCAGTTCAGCGGCCTGCCAGCCAGCGCGCCGGGCCTGCTTGGGGCGTTCAACCTGCGTGGCCGCATCGTGCCGGTGCTCGACCTGCGGCCGGTGCTGGGCGTGCCGGCACCGCGCAGCGGCAGCCAGGTGATCGTGTTGATGCGCCACAACGATGCGCTGCTCGGCCTGCTGGTCGACAGCGTGTGCGGCTTGACGCAGCTGCAGCCGGGCGCTTTCAACACCATTGCCTGCGACAGCCGCACGCTGCTGTTCTCAGGCAGCTTCGAGCGCGCCGAAGACGGCACGGTGGTCAGCGTGCTGAACCCGGCGGCGGTGATGGACCTGCCCGGCCTGCCGCTGCTGCGTGACGAACCGCCCGCGCGACACGACGGCGCGGGCGCACAGGCGGCCGCGGCAGCGCTGGCCAGGCGCCATCCGTTGATGCTGGTGCGCTGCGGCCACCTGCGCTTGGCAATGGACGTGACGGAAATCCATGCCACCCTGCCGGAAGTGGCGCTGCAGCCCTCCTCGATGGACGGCCCCATTTGCCGCGGCGTGATTGATTACGCCGGCGTGCGGCTGCCCGCGGTCGACCCGCTGGCGCTGCTGGAACTGGGCCGGCTGCCCGACGGCGTGGCTTGCCAAGCCTTGCTGCTGCGCTGCCCGGGCGGGCTGGTCGCGCTGCTGGTCAGCCAGGTGATCGACATCCTGAGCGTGCCGCAGGCCGATCTGCTGGCATTGCCGGCGCTGGCGGTTCGCCGGCCGGCGCTGTTTCGTGCGGCGCTGCCGGTGCCAGGGCATGGCGACCACTTGGTGCTGGCTCGCGGCGCCTTGCAGGCCGAGCCCAGCCTGCTGGCGCTGGCTACCCTCAATGCCCCCGCCTCGTCGCCGTCGCAACGCGCCGGCACGCGCAGCGCCGTCGAAGCGGCCGCGGCAAGCGCGCTGGGCCAGAGCGCAGGCGGCGCGGTGCTGACCTATGACATTGGCGCCGAAGTGGCCACACGCCTGATGCAGGTGCTGGAAGTACTGCCGCTGCCGGCCCATTTTTCACAACCCTTCAGCACCCACCCGGCCGTCATGGGCCTGTTCACCCACCGCGGCCAGACGGTGCCGCTGGTCTGCCTGTCCACCCTGCTCGAAGGCAGCACCCGGCCCGAGCGGTTGCAGGCGCGGGTGCTGCTGGTCCACAGTGAGGGGGCGCACTTCGGTTTTGTCGTGCCGCGGCTTTGCCACATCGAAAACACGGTCTGGGAGCAGCCGCCGCAAAGCGGCAGCACCGATGCGCGCGTCAAAAGCGGCGCGCCCTCGCTGATGGGACACCATTCAGTCGTCGAGCTGCGCACGAACGGGCAGCGGCGCACGCTGCACCTGGTTGATTTGAAAGCGCTGGCGCGTGAACTGCAAAAAGGCGCAGGCGCCGCAACCGGCCCTGAAGAAACCGCCGCCGTCAGCACAACGCTGCCAGGGGCGTAGGCGCGGGCACGGCCAAGCGGAGCTGACCGTACAAGCCCTGCTCCCATTCAGGCCCGCGCCAGCACCGGCCGCAGCGCCGCACCGGTGTGGCTGGCGCTGCACGCAGCCACGCCCTCGGGCGTGCCCTCGGCCACCACGCGGCCGCCCTGACCGCCGCCTTCGGGACCCAGG
>JANXMO010000008.1 GCA_025354615.1 Burkholderiales bacterium
AGCCAGCCGCTGACATGGCTGACCCGCATTGCCCGCAACCGAGCGATCGACAGCCTGCGGCGCGCCCAAGCGCAGCCGCAGGTCAACACCCCTTTGGCCTCCAACGACGACGAGGAGCATGACGTGTACGACGCACTCGCCGACAACGCTGCCGGCCCGCTGGAAATGCTGGGCCGCGCTGCGCAGGCACGCGACCTGGCGCGTTGTATGGCCAAAGGGGTGTTGACCTGCGGCTGCGCTTGGGCGCGCCGCAGGCTGTCGATCGCTCGGTTGCGGGCAATGCGGGTCAGCCATGTCAGCGGCTGGCTTTGCGCGGCGTCGAAACCTTGCGCCGCGCGCCAGACGTTGACGTAAACCTCTTGCAGCACGTCTTCGGCCTGGGCGCGGTCCCGGTTGATACGCAGCACCACGGCGTACAGATGCGCACTGGTCTGCGTGTAAAGCGTGGCAAAAGCCGCACGGTCGCCCAGCCCGCAGCGAGCCAGCAGCTGGGCCAGGCCGCGGCTGCGGTCTGACCAATGGTCGAGAGCGGCGGCCGGCATGGCGGATGCAGACTTGGCCATCAGCGTGGCGCCGCTTTACCGCGCGGCCCGGTGGGCTTGCCGCTGCTGCGTTCGGCGGGGGCAGCATCGGGGGCAGCGGCCGGCGTTGCGGTGGGCGAAGGGGGCGCCGGCGCCAGGTGTTTTGCCGCTTCGGTGCTCTCTTTGACGGCCGTGGCCGCCAGCTCGGTGAACTGCTGGGTCAACGCGCCCCACCACTGCAGCGGGTCGATGGCACCGGCCGGTGGTGTGGTGCCGGGGGCGGCCGGGCTGGCCGGGCCGGTGGCTTTGGCCGCTTCAGCCGGCGCCGTGGTGGATGCGGCGGCCGGCGGCACGGGCACTTTCAATGCGTCGCGCAGGTCGCTCATCTGCACGTTCATCGTCTTCAGCGTGGCCAGCGTCATGCGCTGCACTTCCAGCGCTTGGATAGTGGCACCCAGCATGCGGGCGTTTTGTTCGAGCCAGAACTGGATGGTGCGCAGTTCGTTGATGCGTTTTTCCAGCTCCTCGGGGTTCAGCGTCGGCGCCACCCACTGGCCGATGCCGGGCAGTGACGCGCCGGCGTTCTTGACCAGGTTTTGCAAAAAATCGAACCCGGGAACCAGCGGACTGAAGGCGGAGCTGTCGGACATCGTTGTCTCCTCGAAGACGGCAGCGGTACAGGCTGCGTGCGGGCTCGCATTGTGCATGGGCGGCGGGATGTTCTTCAGGGCGGATCGGCTGCGCGCTTGACGCGTTCAACGCGGTAGCCACGCGCCACCATCAGCGCCGGCAGGCCCTGCAAGCCCATCAGGTGCAGGCTGCCTACCGCGGCAAAAATGCGCCGGCCGGCCTGGTGTTGCGCGTCAATGCCGTCGGCCAACGCCGGGTTGCGCCCGCTCAGCAGCGCGGCCATCAATGCCCGCTCGCGTTCGCTGCCGGTGCAGTCGCACCAGTCGGCGTAGCGCTCGAGTTGCGCGTCATCGCCATCGGCCCAGACCTGCGCCACGCGTAGCAGCATTTGCCGGGCGTCGCCGGCCTCCAGGCTGTCGAGCATCTGGCTGATGCTGTCCATCGCGTCTTCGGCGTGCGCGGTGTGCAGCAGGGCCAGTTGCTGTTCCGGTGTTTCCAGTGACAGCACCGGCTTGCCGGCGGCACGGGCGGCGGCGCCTATCGCAGGGTCGATGCCCCAGGCCGGGTCCAGCCCATCGACGCGGGCTGACAGCGCGACCAGCGTCGTCGCCAGCAACTCGGGTGACAAAGCCTGCATCAGCGCGGGCGGCAGACAAGCCAGTGCCAGCTGGCGCTGCAAGCGCTCGTGCAGCGCCGGCGTCAGCGGGAAGCGGCGTTGCGCGGCCATGGCGTCGCGCAGGCGCTGCGCCATCACCGGGTCGGCAATATCGATCTCGAGCGCCACCACGTCGCTTTCGCGCAGCGCGGCAGTGACCTGCGGGCCGGGTTGCGTCCATTCAGCGCGCGCCAGGTGAACGGTGCCGTAAAGATAAGACGTTCGCCCATCGCGTTCAAGCCGCCAGAGAAAGCCGCGGTCCTGTGCCGGCTCGGCGGGGTCGGCGGCCGGCGCATCGGCCGCTTGCGGCGGGCACTCGTTGCGCGGCTGCGCCGGCACGCCGGTGCAAAAGGCCCACAGCAGCAGCACCGCGATGCCGCCCAGCCGACGCCAGTACAAGCGCCGCGTCATGACGCTGCCGCCGCCTCGATGCGCAGCACGCCATCGCGCTGCGACCAGCGCAGCCGCCCGAGCACGTCCATGCCCAGCAGCGGCTGCTCGCCCAGGCCGGGCAGCGCCACCATGGGCAAGCGCTCGGCACGCACGCCGCCTTGCAGCAGCAGGTCGGCGCGCACCTGTTCGGCCTCGATGACGCCGCCAGCGGTGTGTGACGCCACATGCCCCTGCACTTGCAAACCCAACTCACGCGCCAGCGCAGCCGACAAGGCGCTGCCGGTGGCCCCGGTGTCCACCAGGAAATCGACCGCACGCCCGTTGAGTGAGCCGGGCCAGTGGTAATGGCCGTCGGGCCCGCGGCGAATGTCGATGTGCTGCGCGGCCTGGGTGAAGCGCGGCTGTTCACGCTGGCGCAGTTGCCACTGCACGCCGAGGAACACCAGCAGCCCGCCCAGCAGCCACACGGTCACAAGTTTGAAGGTGCGGGGAAGTTCTGCGCTCATGCCCGCCAGTGTGCCTGGATTGGCTACGGGCATCGGCTCGAACATCACAGGGCCCCCTCGCATAATGCGCCGCGTGCGGCTGGCGGCTTTTGCCTCAAAAACACCGCGGCCAGGAGACAAAGCGTGCAGGACGTTCGATTGCCGAGAAGCCGCGATGGCGCCTTACAAAAACACCGTCAAGCCACTGAACCCGGCGCACGGCCACCGGTTCAGCAATCCACGGTGAAGCCATGACCGCTGCGCAAGCGCGCACCCGCCCTGTGCAGTCCGAAAACACACCCTCGAGCCCACGGCCGCGCTGGCGGGCGATGCTGCCGTTGGCTGCTGTGGCGGTGCTGCTGCATGCCCTGGTGCTGGCCAGTGTGGCCACGGTCGGCAGCCCGCTGCCATCGCCCAGCAGCCCGTCAGCACGGGCATTGCAGGTGCGCGTGGTGCCGTCGCCCGTGCGAACTGTCGCTGCCGCTTCACCGGCAGCCGAATCGACTGCACCCACGGCATCAACCCCACCCACACGACCGACGCCCACCGCGCCATCAGTCCAGCCAACCGCGCCGCCGCCTGCGCAGCCAACCGCGCTCACACT
>JANXMO010000031.1 GCA_025354615.1 Burkholderiales bacterium
TCAGCGTGAGTGCCCATGCTGCGAACGGTCGCCGGCAAACAGGCCACGGTTCCCGGTGCCGCGCGATGGGGCGCTGTCAGCCCCGCCAATGCCACGTGTGGGCTGTAGTGGGCAATGAAGTGGGCTTCGCGCTGGGCATGGGGGCCGTCTCCAATCACCGCAATGCGGCGCCCGCTGTGCTCATAGCCATCGCAAACCGGACACTGACGCAGCAAACCACTGTTTCTCACCTGCTGTGTGCCTGGAACTTCAGGGACTTCATCAACGACACCAGTGGCGATCAACACCGTGCGCGCATGCAAGGCAGTGTTGCCTACGCGCGCTTGAAAGCCACTGCGCGGCGCTGCTGCTGCAAGGCCGCTGACCGTCGACGGCGTCACGTTGCCTTGCACATGCGCCAGTTGCTGTCGCAATCGAGTCAGCAGCTCTTCGCCGCCAACCCCATCCGGAAAGCCGGGGTAGTTGTACGCGCGTTCGATGTAACGCGCACGGCTTTGGCCACTGTCGGCCAGCACTACCGTGCGGTGAAAACGGCGCAAGTACAGAGCCGCGGTCAAACCGGCAGGGCCTGCACCGATGATCAAACAATCCACCTCGTTTTCATAATCCATTTCGCAATTTGCTGACATCGCCGTTCATCAGCAAGCACCGCGCCCGCAGATGCAAAAAAATCCAAAACGGCATGCGCTTTGCCATAGTCGCCAAGCAAACGGAGCAAGTCGCTGTAAGCAATGCTGCTACCAGACTTCTGCCGTTCCGCCATGACTCAAAAGAATTGCATGCACTCAAACCCTGCTATTGAAAATGATTCAAGTACTTTTTCGCCGCTCAATCCGTTGCGCTATGAACCTTCGTTCGAGTTGGTTGAAGAAGATGAAGTCCAGGTCATTCAGGACATCGTACGGAAGTTGGTCGATATTTCTAACACCACGTTCAAACATGGCGGGATGGCTTTGCGCAGTGTGCATGCCAAGAGCCATGGCTTGCTTCGCGGTCAATTGCAGGTATTGCCATTGACGGCACCTTATAACCACGGGTTGTTCAGCCAGCCTGGTGTGTGGCCAGCGCAAGTGCGTTTATCCACTTCCCCGGGAGACCTGCTCGATGACCGGGTGTCGACACCGCGTGGCTTTGCGCTCAAAGTTTTGAATGTTCCAGGTGAACGGTTGGCGGGCGAAATCGATGGCACCAATCAAGAATTTCTATTGGTCGATGCGCCCGTGTTCCCTGTCCCGTCACTGAAAAAATTTCTTGGCCAACTCAAGTTGTTGGCCATCACCACCGACAAAGCCCCTCAGTTGAAGCAGGCACTGTCAGCCTTATTGCGTGGCGGTGAGTCGGTACTGGAAGCATTCGGTACCGAAAGCGTGGCCTTGCAAGGTCTCGGTGGGCATCCACTGACGCAGTGTTTGGGCGAAACCTTCTACAGTCAATTGCCTTTTCTCTACGGACCTTATATGGCGAAATGGTCGGTGGCGCCCGTATCGCCCGCATTACTGGCCTTGACGGACAAGCCGTTGGCATTGGGTGACAGTGGCAATCCCTTGCGTGAAGCGGTGGTGAACTACTTTCATGACCAGGCGGCGGAGTGGGAGTTGCGTGTTCAGTTGTGTACCGACATTGAACGCATGCCGATCGAAGACGCCACTGTTGCATGGTCAGAGTCGGAAAGCCCCTTTGTGCCAGTGGCGCGGCTGCATGTGCCGCCTCAAGTGGCGTGGAGCGAGGCGCTGTCAATCGAGTTCGATGAAGGGCTCTCTTTCAGCCCCTGGCATGGTCTTGCGGCACATCGGCCGTTGGGTGCATTCAACCGGGCGCGGCGCGAGGCCTATGCCGCGTCCGCATCTGTTCGATTACCGCGGGGCCGTTGCCCTGTTCACCGTGCCGGCTGACAGTGCAATGCCTCAAAAGAAATTGACCATGTCAAAAATACCGAAAGCCATAAAAGATTCACCGCCCCCGACCGGCGCGCACCGCTTCTCCAAAGGGCCGGTTTCGCCAGGCGTTGTTCATGCCGACAAAGACGGCGCCGGCCTGACGATGCCGCATGAACGAGACGAGTCGGAAGGTGACACGGCCATCGAACCAAACCCGGTTATCGCTCAAGCCAAGCGAGATCTCGATGCCGGGATGGTGGATACCGACATGCGCATCACACCAGGATTGGACGCATCGGCGCGGGAAAAAATGGTTGCAAAACCGCCGCGGTCATCTTCATGACCGCGGCGGTTTTTAACTGAGCTGGATGATACAAAACAGGAGCAGCCACTGCTGCTCCTGTTACCGGCTGTTCATCAAGCGAGGCGCCGAACGCGTGGCAGCAAGCTCAATGCATATACCGCTGCCAGACCCACGACGACGTAAACAATGCGCGAGGGCAAGGTCATTTCGCCGAAAATAGCAGCAACCAGATCAAAGTTGAACAAGCCCACCAACGCCCAGTTAAGGCCGCCGACGATCAGCAACACGAGTGCGGTAGTGGCAATTGCGGTAGTTGCAGAATTGGATGTCCGGGTATTGGAAAGAGTCTGATCCATGACGAAGTCCTTTATGAAAGGTTTGTAGTGAGCAGCAACATGCCGCTTGTAAGAGCAGTGGCAGTCAGCGTTCCCGCACTTGATGCGTTGTTGATGCCAAAGCCATACCCTGCTTTAACGATGAATGCCAGCGCCGTTGGCACTGCGCCATTGACCTTCGATATGCGCGGCGTCTTCATCATTACGCGGGCGAACGCCTAAAAGAATGCCGCCGTCACGCAAGCCGGATTCGTATTCCTTGACACGCTCTTCCGGAATGTTCCACCCCACCAGCGCACCGACCAGGCCACCCGTGGCGCCTCCAGCGCCGGCGCCTGCCAGTGCTGCAGCCAAAGGCCCTGCAATCACCAACCCCAGGCCGGGTATGGCGAGTGTTGTACCGACTGCGGCAATGGCCGCAGCAATCGCCCCCACGGT
>JANXMO010000032.1 GCA_025354615.1 Burkholderiales bacterium
GGCATGGCGACGTGCAGATCTAGAGCACTGGAGCGCGAGCCGACTGCCTGCCTCGCATTGAAAGCAGTGCCTATTCCAAGGCGAGTTCTGACCCGTCTGGATGGCACTCCAGGACAAAGGATGTCGATTGAATTCTCAAGACCGCCACATTTCGCCCTTGCGCTCCACTTCTCGGAACACGGGCACTCAAACAGACGATCTGCGGTCACCTCAATACGTTCGTGTACTTAACAGCCAGGACCGCCGAGGCGAAATGCGGTTCCTTCTTCAACGCGTTGCCGGAGGCCTTTATGTGGAACGAGAGGAAGCACCCCAGCGAGGAGTACGAACAACGCAGTCCATCTATTTCACCGACCCAATCGGATTTGTTCGCTGGTGCGACGGCGACCCTGTGCGATTCGATCGCCCCCTTCTCCATGCGCAACTCAAGCGAGAAGCTGAGCAGCTGTGGAGCCTCGACGACGCCGACGCGCCAAACGGAACACTATGAAAGCCGCCCGCTGGCGGATGTCGTTGCCACCGGTGATTACATGGCAAGGATCAGCGGCCTCGTCGAAGGCCTTGCAGCCGTTGACGATATGCCAAACGCGTTGGCGCTGTTGTGGGCCAGTATCAAAGTCTTGGGTGCAGAACGGGCCGTCTTCATCAACTTTGAACGGGATGGCTCGAACATCATGTCATGTCACTTCATGCTGGCATGCGAGCCGGGCTGGTGCCAAAAATACCTGCAGGGTGACCACATCATTCATGACCCCTGGCTGGCTTATGCGGCTCATCATTCGGAACCGATTGTTGCCAGCACATTAAAGTCGGCTGACGCAAATAGCCAAGCTGTGACGGCACTGGCTTCGCGACACGGCTTTGCATCAGCGGTACTCGTACCCGCTCATTCAGGAATAGGCCACTCGCGCGTGAGCGTTCTGTGCCTCGGTCATTCCAACGGCGGCTACTTCGAAAAAGCTGGCTTCAGCAAGTTCAAGATTGGCGCCAGGTCGCTTACAGCAGAGCTGCATGACTGGTCGCTCGCCAGGCTACGCCGGGCGTTACTGACAAAAGCGCGTCTCAGTACAAGCGATCTCGAACTCTTGCGTCACCAGCACCAAGGTC
>JANXMO010000114.1 GCA_025354615.1 Burkholderiales bacterium
GCAGCGTGCGGCATTGACCAACTCGTGTCGGTGCTGGTGCGCGCGGGTTGGCAGCTGAATGAAGCCGATGGTGCGCAACCGCGGCCCTCCGCGGCGGAAAGAGCGCAAGGCGAGCCGCCAACAGCCCGATACGACCCTGCCAAAAACCCGCAAGCCGCGGCCTTCGTCGAACAGATTCTGTTCAGAACCGCCGAGTTGCATGCCGCTGTTCACTCCAGCGCGTGGACGCCCGGGGCGCAACAGGCCTTGAAGGACAGCCTGGCGGCATTGGTACGCAAGTCGCAACGGCCGCAACTCCATGGCGTCCAACTGCTGGAGGAAATCGCCAATACGTTGGCGCGTTTCCTGGACACGCTGCAACAAGAAGCCCCTTACGCGCTGCAAACACCGGCAGCCGGCCCACGCCTGGCCGCACAACAGCCGTTCAACGTGTCGAAAGCCGACCCGGCTGCGGTCTTGCATCACGTGATGGCGCAAAAAGACGGGCGCAAGGAAGGCGACATTCAGCCGGTGCCACGCACCAGTGCCGAGCAAATGGCACGGGCCTTCCACGCGGCCAAAACCGAAAGCGGCTTTCAGGCCGGTGTGCAAGCTTTCATTGACAGCGGCGGCCGCCTTCCCGAGCCGGCGGCGGTGGTGGACACCGTGACGCGTCTGGCCGCTCGCTTGATGGGCCTTGATGTGGCGCAGCTGCCGTTCGACCTGCGGCCGGCGATCAACCTGTATGAAGCCCCTTCGATTGAATTGGAACGCGTTGCCGGGCTGAATGCACCGCCTGCAGCCGAACCTTTACCGGCTGACGCAGCATTTTCACCCGTCACCTCGCATCAAAAACGCAAAGCGGTGTTCGATCCGGTGGCTTGGCAACTGCATGTGCCGCAGCACTTTTTCCACCCGTCTCAAGCCGACCGCTTGCCAGCCCGCCTGGCAGGGCTTGCAGCCGATATGGCCTACACCGCGGTGGCCGCGCTGGCGCACAACAACCCGGCCGGCTGGCGCACCAACGACAGCCTTTCAGCCGCCGGCTTGTGGGGCGCGCAAATGCCCGCCCTGTCTTCGCCTGCATTGCATGCTTTGGGTCAAAGCCCGGCCTGGGAGGAGCAGAGGCATCACCATGACCACGCCCAAGCGGCGTCTGTCGACCTGCTGCCGACGGCGGCCCAGGGGTTCGAGCACCGCGTGCTGCTGCCGGTGACGAATGCCACGCCCAGCCCCGCCGATGCGCTCAACCGCCTCTGCACCGCCTACATCGCCGCCCAGCCCGACAGCGCTGCCGCCGTGCTGCGCGCCGTCGTCAAGGCCACGCCGGTCAAAGACCTGGGCCTGCTGTGGCACCTGGGCCCACGGGCGGAGGTCAAACACGCCGCGCAAAACGGTGAACCGGGCGCCCTGGCCGCTTATGAAGCCAGCTCGCTGCAGCGCTGGATGTTGCCGGCGGTGGCGTTCCGCAGGGCGGTGATGCATGAGAGCAAGAGTGCCAAGGCGTCGTAAGGCAGGTTTTTCCAGTTTGCCGCGCGCCGGCTTCGTTTGATGGTGCATCGCTTCGCGTGCGCTCACACGGAAAGATCAGCGCTGCCTACAGTCAGATCATCCTCATGTCGATAGCGACTGGCCCATGTTGAAACCAATTGCTTCTCCGTACGGCAAACCGCCCGCGGCTCCAGCACAAGCAGCACAAGCAGCAGTAGTAGCTGACGCAGCGCCGTTGCCGCCGCGACTGCCGGCATTCGCCAACGATGGGGCCTTGTCACCACGCCAGGTGCGATCGCTGAAAAACGCGATTGACGCCGCGCGCTGCGAAGAACAGCGGATTGCCAAGGACTCAGGCAGAGAGAGCGCCAGCGCCACCCTGCCTGAAAGCCACGGCTGGAATCGCTCGCGCCAAGCGCTGGGCCGTGCGTTGTCTGCCATCGCGCACGCGGACAGGCTGCCGCCGCAGCAGGCCGGCCTGACCTATGCAAAGCTGATGCAGGGCACGGCGCTGCTGATGAACACGCCCTTGCAGCAAGCCTTGAGCGAGGCCGACGTCCACACTTTGCATGCGCTGCTGTTGACCGGCGAACACCACAACCGCTGGACCGCACACAGCGGCATGCCCTCGCAAAAGCTGGTGCCGCTCGTCTACCGCGCGGTGCAGGCGTACGCCGCGGCCGTGGTGAGTGCACCACAAGGCATAGGCAATAAACGACTCGAAGTGACCCCGCTGGCTTTCGGTCGTTTGGCAGCGTTGATCGCCCATGAAGGCGTTCACGAAGCCCAACACAATGCCAAAACGCCTCGAGGTTTGACGCATTACACGCCACGGGAGGCAATGCATGGCACGGCCCACCACCCACGCGCGGGGATGTTGGAAGCCGCACGCAACTTGCCTTTCAGCGCGTATGCCATGGGGACCGCCAGCGACCAAAACGGCCCACACTTTCACCTCGAATCGCACGCACTCAAACCCGTGGAAGCACAGGCCTATTCAGAAGAAGCCACCGCAACGCTGTTGCTTCCGTTGCAACACACCACTTTGAAGATGGAGCCGTTTCCTGCCGGGTGCGGCGTTGACCAACTCGTGCAGCTACTGGTGCGCGCGGGTTGGCAGCTGAACGAAGCCGATAGTGCGCAACCGCGGCCCTCGGCAGCGGAAAAAGCGCAAGGCGAGCCGGCAACCGCTCTTTACGACAACCCCCGGGCGGCGGCACTCGTGGAACAGATTCTTTTCAGCACGGCCGAATTGCACGCTGCCGTTCAGTCCAGCGGGTGGAACGACGCGGCGCAACAAACCTTGCATGACCGCCTGGCGGCCGTGCAACATCAATCACAACAGCCGCCATGCCAGGGTGTTGAGCTGCTGCAGGAAATCGCCAGCACGATGGGGAGTTTCTTGGACGGCCTGAAACAACAAGCGCCGTATGCGTTGCAGACCCCAGCCGAGCGCGCAGGCAACGCCGTACAACAGCCCTTCGATGGATCAAAAGCTGATCCGGTGGCCGTCTTGCATCAGTTGATGGTGCACAAAGCCATGTGTGACGAGAACGCTATCCCGTCAGCACCCAACATCAGCGCCGAG
>JANXMO010000054.1 GCA_025354615.1 Burkholderiales bacterium
CTGCGCCGGCCGGGCGAGTGACGACACCGCCGCAAGACCAAGCGACGCCGTGTGCGGCCCGAGCGCGTAATCGGGCATCAAAGCAGACGCCACTTTTTGCGGTTGCGGCGGCTGCACGCGCTCATCAACGTGCGAGCCGTAGTAGCTGAACGGCCACCCGTAAAAGCCGCCGTCGCGAACGCTTGTCAGGTAATCGGGCACCAGATCGCTGCCCAACTCATCGCGTTCATTGACCACCGTCCACAAAGCACCCGTCGTCGGCTCCCAGGCCATGCCGTTCGGATTGCGCAGGCCGCTGGCATAGACCCGGTGGGCTCCACTGCGGACATCGATTTCCCAAATCGCTGCCCGCTCAGCCTCTGCAGCCAAACCGCGTTCGGCCACGTTGCTGTTGGAGCCAACGGTGGCATACAGCTTGTTGCCATCGGGGCTGGCCAACAGGTTTTTCGTCCAGTGGTGGTTGATGGCACCGGCCGGTAAAGCGGCCAGCACGGTGCCGGCCGAAGTGATGCGGGTGGTACCGTCCGCATAGGGGAAACGCACGACCGCATCGGTGTTGGCCACATACAGCGCATCGCCGATCAGGGCCATCCCGAACGGCGAATTCAAACCCTCCAGCAGCACGGTGCGCATATCTGCAACCCCGTCGCCATCGGTGTCGCGCAGCAACGTGATCCGGTTGGCGCTTGGCGCCGCTGCGCCTGCCCGCTTCATCACCAGGCGCATGGCCCAGCCTTTGAGGCCTTGCGCATCATCTGGCTTGGGCGGTGCATTGGTTTCAGCGACCAGCACATCGCCGTTTGGCAACACATAGAGCCACCGTGGGTGATCCAGCTCTTTGGCAAAGGCAACCACCTGGGTATGAGCAGCCGCTTGCGGCAATCCGCCCGCAGGCCACCCTTGAGCGGGTGCAATGTGAACCGTGGGTATCAACGTGCGAGTCGGCTGAGGCAGCATAGGCTGCGGGCCGGTGCCCGCAGCCACCGGCAAACTGGCAACTTCTCCGCAAGCGCTCAAACCCCACAAAGCGGCAATGCCGGCGATTCTTACGAAATCAGAAGTCATGAAGTTTTCTCGTACAGCGAACGAAGGCGTCCACGAAAAGTGGCTCTTCAACACAACCGGTCTTTATAACAAACCATTTCAAGTCAAAAGCTGTATGCGGCAATGATCTTGGCGACACAGGAAATTCCGGATTGACTTGATGACGTTTATAATTCTCCATGGTGCGGTGCAGCAATTCACGGCCCCAGAGACGTCGTTATCACCCCTAAAACCTTTTGGAGATCAAGATGTTGACTGCTGAACAACTGCTGGCTGCGCACAAGAGCAACGTAGAAACCCTTTTCGGTTTGACCAACAAGGCATTTGAAGGAATCGAGAAAGTTGTTGAATTGAACCTGCAGGTTGTCAAAGCCGCCTTGAGCGAAAGCGCAGATGCTGCGCGCGCAGCACTGGCGGCCAAAGATGCTCAGGAACTGATGACCTTGCAAGCCACGCTGCTGCAACCGGTGGCTGAAAAAGCCGCTGCGTATAGCCGCCATTTGTACGACATTGCTTCTTCAACCAATGCGGAAGTTGCCCGGGTGGCCGAGGCAACGGCTGCTGAAGCACAGCAGAAATTCACGTCGATGGTTGATACGGCCGTTAAAAATGCACCTGCTGGCAGCGAAAGCGCTGTTGCACTCGTGAAGTCAGCCGTGGCAACCGCCAGCAACGCTTTTGATGGTGTACAAAAAGCCGCCAAGCAAGCGAGCAATGTGGCTGAAGCCAATTTCGAAACGCTGACGAGCACCGCCGTCAAGGCGTCGCAAGCCGCCACACGTCAGTCACAGTCACGCCCTTGAAGGCAGGCTTGTAGAAAAAGCCCGGTATGCGTACCGGGCTTTTTTTATGGAAAAACGCAAATCTTTATATAAAAAAGAAATAATTTTCTTAGAAAATTATATTTTTCAATATAAAGACAATGTTTTAAAGTTGGTTAACAAGTCGTCAGCCACTTATTTTTTGTATTGAAACGATGTACGCCTATTCCGATTTCGACAAATTGTTCGTTCGCCAACGGGCCGCGCAATACGGCGACCAGCTGCAGCGCTTTTTGGCCGGCACCTTGTCTGATGAAGAATTTCGGCCATTGCGGCTTCAAAACGGTTGGTACGTTCAGCGTCATGCGCCGATGTTGCGCGTGGCCGTACCGTATGGCGAATTGAGTGCGGTGCAGCTGCGCGGTCTGGCCGACATTGCGTGCCGCTTTGATCGGCAGCCGTCCGGGCCGTTCGCCGGCGAAGGCGGTTACAGCCACCTGACCACGCGGCAAAACGTCCAGTTCAACTGGATTCCGCTGGACAAAAGCGCCGCGGTGATGGACGCGCTGGCGCGTGTCGACATGCACGGTATCCAAACCAGCGGCAACTGTATCCGCAACATCACCAGTGATTGCTTTGCCGGGATTGCGCCCGATGAGGTCGTGGACCCACGGCCTTACTGCGAAATCATGCGGCAGTGGAGCACGCTGCACCCGGAGTTCGCTTTTCTGCCTCGCAAATTCAAAATCGCCGTCACCGGCGCTGCCGAAGACCGGGCGGCCATTGGCTGGCATGACATCGGCCTGCATTTATTGAAAAACGCGGCTGGCGAGGTGGGTTTCAAAGTGCTCGTGGGCGGAGGAATGGGCCGCACGCCGGTGATTGGAACGGTGGTGCGGGAATTTCTTCCCTGGAATCAAATTCTCGTTTTCATCGAAGCGGTGGTGCGTGTCTACAACCGCTATGGGCGGCGTGACAACATCTACAAAGCCCGCATCAAAATTTTGGTCAAAGCCGAAGGTCAGCGTTTCATCGATGACGTTGAAACTGAATTTCGCACCATTCTCGAACAAGACGCCGATGGCCAGGCGCACCTCATTCCGCTTGCGGAACTTGAGCGCGTGGCGGCCCATTTCGTCGTCCCGCCTGGCGTTGTGTCGCCTGATGTCACGGCGCAGGTTTCAGGCCATGCAAGTCACCCGCCGCTCGCGCCTCGCCCGGCCGCTTACACACGCTGGCTGCAGCGCAATGTGCATGCGCACCGCGTGCCTGGCTACCGCGCGGTGACCTTGTCGCTCAAGCGCATCGGGCAGGCGCCGGGGGACTTCACCGCCATGCAAATGGAAGATGCGGCCCGCCTGGCGGAGCAGTTCAGCCATTCGGAACTGCGTGTCTCGCACGATCAAAACCTGGTGCTGCCCTGGGTGCTTGAAACCGAGTTGCCCGCGTTGTGGGCAGCTGCACGAGACACCGGCTTCGCCACGCCCAACATCGGCCTGTTGACCGACATGATTGCCTGCCCGGGCGGTGATTTTTGTGCGTTGGCCAATGCCCGCTCGATTCCGATTGCGGCCGACATTGCCGAGCGTTTCGAAGACCTCGACGAGCTCTGGGACATCGGCGACATCGATCTGCACATCAGCGGTTGCATCAACTCCTGCGGTCACCATCACAGCGGCCACATCGGCATTTTGGGCGTCGACAAGGACGGCGCCGAGTGGTACCAGATCACATTGGGTGGTTCGGACGGCTCAACGTTGAGCGGCGACTCGGTACCGGGCAAGGTGATCGGCCCCTCATTCGCGGCCGATGAAGTGGCTGACGTCATCGAAGCGGTAGTCGATGTTTACCGTACGCAGCGCATTGGCAACGAGCGTTTCATCGACACCGTCAAGCGCATCGGGCTTGACGCCTACAAGCTGGCTGCGAATGCCGTTCGCCGTGCCACCGCGCGGCCGGCTGCGGCCACGCCCACCCAGGCGGCTGTATGAAATTCATCCAAAAAGCACAAGACCCCTGGCGCACTGTCATCGGTGATGACGGACCGATGGTCACCCACACCTGCGCCGCGCACCAATTGCTGACGCTGCTGCAATGGAACAGCGTTCGCCATCACTGGCCGCATGGCATGCCCGTCGGCGTGGCGTTGAACAACGACCATGCGGTCGAAGACTTGGCAGAAGATTTGCCGCGGATTGCCTTGATCGCCCTGCACTTCCCGAAGTGGGTTGACGGCCGGGCTTATTCGCAAGCGCATTTGCTGCGCATGCGTTACCGCTTTGGCGGTGAAATTCGGGCCACCGGCGATGTCGTGGCCGACATGATGCCGCTGCTGCAGCGCACCGGTTTTGATGCGGTGGTGATGCGCGCCGATCAATCGCGCGATGTGGCAGAACGCGCACTTGCATTTTTCCCGGGGTTTTATCAGGGCGATGTGCGCGAGCACCGGCCACGCTTTGCGCTGCCGTCCACGGAACAGGCGGCGCAGACAGAGGCTGGCTTCCTGCATCAAGGCGCCGGCATATGAGCGCGATTGGCCTCTATGCCCGCGCCACGCCCGGGTATGAAGACCGTGTGGCCAGCGCCGTGGCGGTGTTGACGGCGGCCGCGGCGCAGCACCCCGGCCGCATCGTGCAAGCCACCAGTTTGGGCGCCGAAGACATGGTGGTCACCGACTTGATTGCACGGCACGGCCTGGGCATTGCCGTTGCAACGCTCGACACGGGAAAGCTGCATGCGCAAACCCTTGCGCTGCTGCCGCGCATCGAAGGCCGTTATGGCCTGGCCGTCGAGGTCTTTCAGCCGGCCCATGAAGCCGTGGTTCACTTTGTGCAAACCCATGGCGAGCGGGCGATGTACGACAGCACGGCGCTGCGCAAGGCTTGTTGTGGGCTGCGCAAGCTGGAGCCGCTGGCGCGCATGCTGGAGGCGCGCAGCGCCTGGGTCACGGGCTTGCGCCGTGAACAGTCCAACAGCCGCGCCGTTGTGCCTTTCACTGATCAAGACGACGCCGGGCGGGCCAAAATTAATCCGTTGGCCGACTGGAGCTGGAACGACGTGTGGCATTACATCTCGCTGCAAGGCGTGCCGTACAACCCGTTGCACGACGAGTTCATGCCCAGCATCGGCTGCGAGCCGTGCACCCGAGCCATTGCCGTCGGTGAAGATTTCCGCGCCGGCCGTTGGTGGTGGGAGGACGAAACCATGAAAGAGTGCGGCCTGCACGTCTCCGAAGGCGCGCCATCGGCAGCTCCCGTGTCAACTCTGGAACAACGCGCATGAACGCCGCATTGACGGTGCAGCAACTGCTGCCTGAACTCGACCAAACCCATCTCAACTGGCTCGAAGAAGAAGCCATTTTCATTCTGCGGGAAGCAGTGGCTGCTTTTGAGAGACCGGCGTTGCTTTTTTCAGGTGGCAAAGATTCCTGCGTGGTGCTGCGGTTGGCTGAAAAAGCCTTCAAAGTACGCAGCGGCCAGGGCGCATTCAAGGGCCGCCTGCCCTTTCCGCTGCTGCATGTAGACACCGGGCACAACTTCCCCGAGGTGATGACGTTTCGTGACCAGCGCGTGGCCGAGATGGGCGAGCGGCTGATCGTCGGCGATCTCGAAGACTCGATCCGGCGCGGCACGGTGCGCCTGTCGCACCCGCTCGAGTCGCGCAACGGGCATCAGACCGTGGCACTGCTCGAAGCCATCGAAGCACACCGCTTCGACGTGCTGCTGGGCGGCGCGCGCCGTGACGAGGAAAAAGCCCGCGCCAAGGAACGCATCTTCAGCCACCGCGACAGCTTCGGCCAGTGGCAGCCCAAGGAGCAGCGGCCCGAGCTGTGGACGCTGTTCAACACGCGCATCAAACCCGGCGAGCACATGCGCGCTTTCCCCATCAGCAATTGGACCGAGTTGGATGTGTGGCTCTACATCGCCCGCGAAAACATCCCTTTGCCCAGCCTCTACTACACCCATGCGCGCCAGGTCATCCGCCGCAAGGGCTTGCTGGTGCCCCTCACCGACGTCACGCCTGCGCAAGCC
>JANXMO010000081.1 GCA_025354615.1 Burkholderiales bacterium
GCTGCAAGTCAACGGCAAGCTGCGCGGTGTGCTGCGGGTGCCGGCGGCGGCCGACAAGTCGACGATCGAAAAAGCCGCGCTGGCGCATGCCGACTTCATCCGGTTTGCCGACGGCCTGCCGGCCAAGCGCGTCATCGTCGTGCCCGGCCGGCTGGTCAATGTGGTGGTTTGAATGGCGGGCGTGATGTTGCGGCGCCGGTTCATTTCCAACGCTGCCAGCGGCTTGGTGTTGAGCAGCGGGATGGTGGCCGGCTGCGGCTTCGAATTGCGCCGTGCGCCCGTGTTGGCGTTCCAGACGGTGCAACTGGCCGGCTTTCGCCCGCGTTCGCCGCTGGCTGAAGAATTGCGCAAAGCCCTCGACGCCAGCCCGACCACGCGGGTGGTCGAGGCGGCCGCCCAGGCGCAAGTGGTGCTGGAGGCCTTGACCGACAGGCGTGAGAAAACCGTGGTGGCCAGCTCGGTGGCCGGCCAGGTGCTTGAATTCACGCTGCGCACCCGCTTTGCCTTTCAATTGCGCACGCCTGCCGGCCGCGAGCTGATCGCACCGACGGAAATTGTGCTGAGCCGCGACATGGGCTACAGCGAAAGCGCAGCATTGGCCAAGGAGCAGGAAGAGCAACTGCTGTACCGCGCCATGCAAAACGACATCGTCGCGCAAGTGATGCGCCGCCTGGCCACCGTGCCGGCGCCTTGATTCAATCTTTTGCACGATGCAATTGCGCCTCGACCAGTTGGATGCCCACTTGGCGCAAGCGCCGCAACGTGGCCTGCGCGCCGTCTACACGCTGTGGGGCGATGAGCCGCTGTTAATGCAGGAAGCCGCCGACGCGCTGCGCGCCGCCGCACGCCAAGCCGGCCACAGCGAACGCCAGGTGCACACAGTAGCCGGCGCCCATTTCAACTGGAGCGGCTTGCTCGGCGCCAGCCAATCGATGAGCCTGTTCGGTGACCGGCAGCTGGTGGAAATTCGCCTGCCGTCGGGCAAGCCAGGCAAGGACGGCTCCGAAGCCTTGCAGCGTTATTGCGAGCGCCTCAGTGATGACGTGGTCACGCTCGTCACGCTGCCGCGGCTGGACCGCCAGCAACAGCAAAGCGCCTGGTTCGCGGCCTTGGACGGCGCCGGCATCAGCATTCGCATCGACCCTGTCGAACGGGCGGCATTGCCGGCGTGGATCGCCAAGCGCCTGGCGGCCCAAGGCCAGCGGGTGCCGGGCGGCGAACCCGGGCAGCAAGCCCTGGCTTTTTTTGCCGACCGCGTGGAAGGCAATTTGTTGGCTGCCCATCAGGAAGTGCAAAAGCTGGCCTTGCTGTATGCGCCGGGAGAATTGGCCCCGCAACAGATTGAAGACGCGGTGCTGAATGTGGCGCGCTATGACGTCTTCAAACTGAGCGAAGCCGTGTGGCAAGGCCAGGTGGCCCGCTCGCTGCGCATGCTCGACGGGCTGCGCGCCGAAGGCGAAGCCGCCGTGCTCGTGCACTGGACGCTGGCCGAAGACATTCGACAGCTGCAGCGTGTGACCGCGTTGATGGCCGCCGGCCGGCCGCAGGCGCTGGCCTTGCGTGAGGCGCGCGTCTGGGGCAGCAAGGAAAAACTGTTTGAACGCGTATTGCCGCGCTTCAAGCAACGTCATGACGCGGTGGCAGCGCTGTTGCAGGCGGCGCAGGTTACCGATGGACTGGTCAAGGGGTTGAAGCACCCCAACTGGCCCGACGATGCCTGGGAAGGGCTGAAACGGCTGGCGTTGATGGTGTTGCAGTACACGTCGTCATCTTCAACGCCAGCTGGAAAGGGCGCCGCACAGCGCGCGCTGGTGTTGCCGGCGCGTTGCGGCTGAGGCTTTTCAAGCCCCAGCCTTCAACGAAGGCTCAATGCGCCTGGGTTTGAGCGTCGTGTTTTTGACGATAGATATGGCGGCTTTGACGGTTTTCCGCTTTTTGCAGACGAGCCTGCTCGGCTGCGCCAACATGTCCATCGCTGCCAGCACGGGCTTCCAGGTGGTTGACGCGGGCCTGTCCTGCTTCAAGCCGGCCGGCCTCACGCGTCGTCAACGCGCCGCTTTGAAGGCCGTTTTCAATGCGCTTTTCCTGGTTGATGTTGCGCCCCACGTCGGCCTGCATGCGTTGGGACGATGCTGAATTGGGGTTTCCTGTCTGGGCATCGTGGCGTTGCGCCGCAATGTCGGCGCTGACCTTGTTCTGCGCCGCGTTCAACCGGGCGCGTTCCGCATCGGAAAGTTGTCCGTCTTTCATGCTGCGGGACTGCAGCCGGTCAACGCGGCTCTCTTCACGTTCAAGCTTGGCCGCTTCCTGCGTTGACAAGGAACCGTCTTTCAAGCCCGCTTCAATACGCGTTTGTTGGTTCACGTCGCGCTGCACGCTGGCGGCGCCCGTGGGTTGGGCCCAAACAGCGGCGCAGGAAAGGGCAAACGTGGTGGCCAGCAAGGTGCGTTTCATCATGGTCATGCTCCGATGGAAGTTGAAGGAATCGAACAGCAGAGATTTGTTCGATTGCTTCAACAACGGCGCCAGGCAGGCAGCGTTGACGCCAGCTTCATGAAGCAACGTAAAGACAGCGCCCGACGCTTGGCCTGCTTCAGCGGCGTAATTTCCATGCGCGTGCCAGGGCTTGCTGCGCCGGATCGGCTGCCGCACCTTGTTGCTGCGCATAGCCGCGCCACGCGGCCCACATACACATCAGCAGAAAAGCCGCCACGCTGCCGCCGACGGTGATCAGCCCCCGCGAGGGCTTGGATTTGTAGTCCGGCGCAAACGCCATGTCGACCTGCTGCAGCAGCGGCCCTTCCTTGGCTTCATCGAGCTTGGCTAATTCGAACTGGCGCACCATGCTCTCCAGCAGCGTTTCCTGCAGCTTCAATTCGCGGCGTGCGCGCACGTAGTCGATGGCGGCTTCGGGCAATTTGCCAACTGGCAAATCCAAGGCGCTGCCGCTTTTACCGCCCTGATTTTCAAGGCGCGCCAGCTCGCTGCGCAGCGCGCGCAGTTCCGATTCAAGGCGTTGCACGTCGGGGTTTTGCCCGGTGGTGCCGGTGCGCAGCACCTTGAGCTGCACTTCGCGTTCCGTGATCTGCCCGCGCAGCTGCGCCGCCACGCCGATCAAAGCTTCGGCTTGTTTGTCCAGCACGATCAGGCCGGATTTTTCCTGCACCTTGCGCAGGTTGTCTTCGGCGGCAACCAAATGCTCTTTGGTCTCGTTGAGCTGTTTTTCGAAAAACACGCGGCGGGCCTGGGCTTCGGAAACCGCCAGCCGGCCCAGCAGCTGGGTGACTTCCGAGGCGTGCGCGTTGGCCAGATCGGCGGCGAACTTGGGCTCCTTGTCGTCCACTTCCACGGTGATGAGCCCGCTCTTCTTGTCCGAGCTGACCCGCACGTAGCTGGGAACCGTTTTGCGCAGCGTTTCGAAATGTTGAAGGCCGTAGCGGGTTTGCAACGCAAAGCGCTGGTCCAGCGCGCGGATGATGCTGTCGCTCTTGAGCAGTGCCACATACAACTCATCAGGTGTCTTGGCACCCAACCCGCCGGCAATACCGCCGAGCGAACCGAATGCGGCAAGTGCCGCCGCCGACGAGCTGCCCTGTTGCTGCGAATTGGGCGGCAGCAAGGTGCTGCGCGCGGTGTAAGTGGGCGGCATCAGCAGCGCCACCAGCAGCGCCGCGACAGTGGCCAGCACCGTCACCGCCGCCACCGCGCGTTTGCGCTCGCCGATCCAGGTCAGCAGGTCGAGCAAGCCAACCTGCGGGCCATCGTCCTCGTCAATGTCATCGAGGTCATGTGAGGGCATGGCGGGGCGGGTGGTCGTCGTGAGGGTGTTCATGCGCGTGCAGCCCGGCGCCTCAATTGCGCAATGTTTTGATGGCTGCCGCGCCCAGGCCGAACTGGGAAAGAATCTGCGACCAGTCTTTCAAGTTGCGCACCAAGGCATGGCCAAAGCTTTCAAAGTCCAGCTGGCTGGGAACGATCACCGCATCACCCGGCTGCAGCGGTTGTGACTCAATGCTGCGGAAGCTGAAGATGCCGCGCTGATCGCCGGAATGCGACACCGTGCCATCGGCGCGCAGGATGAACATGTTGGAAATATCGCCCGCTTCGTCGACGCCTGCCATTTTCAAATAATCGCCCGCCGTACGCCCCGGCTTCCATAGGAACGCATTGCTGTTGACGACCGCGCCGGCCACGGTTACGAAGCCCGGCCGTGTCGGCACGCTGATGCGGTCGCCGGCGTCCAACGGCAGGTCGGGCAGGGCGTTCAGATCGCTGTCTTCAGGGCGCAGCTCCAGCGCCAATCGGCCATTCGGCTGCAATCGCTGCAGCCGCTGCAGCTGGGCTTGCGTGGCCGCGGCGCTGACCGCGCCGGTGCTGCGGTCGGCCAGCGGGTCATCGCGCCGGTTGGCCGCATCGCGTGCGGTTTGTGTCGCTGACAAAGCTTCAAGCCGGGAAATGGCGGCCGTCAAATTCTCCCGTTGCCGCTGGCGTGTTTCCTCGCGTGTGAATTCAAGGCCGTAGACATAAGCTTGCGGCGTGAAGCCACCGGCACGCGCCACCAGCTGGCGCAGCGTTTCGCCGGCCTGGAGCTGGTAGACGCCCGGCGCGGCGATCTCGCCGTCCAGCGTCACCAGCCGGGTTTGCCGGGCCACCGGAACGCGCACGTCTTTCTGGCTGTAAACGGTGATCACGTCACCCGACTGGAGCTCAAGGTTTTGCGTCTCGTCGCCCTGCAGCACGGCACGCCCTAAGTTGAAGGGAATGACCTGAGTGCTGAGATTCTGCGGGTTGAGCCGCTCGATCATGGCGTAATCCCAATTCAATTCGTCGAACAACGCGGCAGGTGTTTTTTGCGCCCGGGCTGCGGCGGCACGGTCAGCGCCTGGCGGCGCCATAGGTGCCGTACCAGGCCCACCGGGCACTGAACCTGGCAGCGGCTCGTCTTCAATAATTTGCACCAGAAAATTCTTGCGGCGGTAGAAATCGGGCGAAATCAAGGCCTGTGCATTGGGAATCAAATCACGCACGCGCATGCCGGGCGTGAACGTGTAGCGCAAGGGCTGCGCCACGTGGCCTTTGAGCGTCACGGCATTGGCAAATTCAGGTGAAATGGCCAGCAACGTCAGCACATCGCCATCGCGCAAGGGTTTTTGCAGCCCGGCGGGGTCCAGCTTGAACTGTTCGACGAAGCGCGCCGCTGGCCGCTGCGAGGCATCGATGCGCTCCAGCTGGGCCTGGTTCGGATTGGCCAATACGGCCGCGCCACCGGCGTAGCGCAGCACTTCTCGCAACGGCTGTTGCGCCGTGCGCAACTCGAAAATGGCCGCGGTGTCGATGGCGCCTGTCACGGCCACGCGCGGACCAGCAGGCTGAAACACCACGACGTCGCCACCGGCCAGTTGCACGTCGTTTGATTTGTCGCCCAGGACCAGGAAATCGTAGATGTCGAATTCCGACACCACGTTGCCATTGCGGCGCAGCGACAACTTGCGCATCGAGCCATTCGGTGCCGGCCCGCCGGCGGCCAGCACGGCCGACAACACCGTCGACTGGCTCGGCAAGGTGTAGACCCCCGGGCGCTGTGCCGGCCCGACGACGAACACCCGCACGCCACGCAGCTTGCCCAATGTCACGTTGAGCGTGAAGTTGGTGTAGAGCCGGCCGATCTGCGTGCGCAGCTGCTGTTCCAGATCGGCGGCCTTGACGCCGGCCACGTTGAAGCTGCCGACTTTGGGCAGGTTGACCTGGCCGTTGCGGTCGACCGTGCTGCGGTAGTCAACATCGATCGAACCCCAGGCGCGTATCACCAGTTCATCACCCGGGCCGACGACGTAGTCGGCTGACACCGGCACGTTGTCCAGCGCATTCAAGCCTTCGCCGGCATCAGCGAAAAAGCCGCTGCCAAACACCGGCAGCAGCCGGCCGGTGGCCAGTTCGACAAATTTTTGAAACTCGTTGGGCAGCGGCTCGAGCCGGTTGCTGCGGTCGCCGCTGTTGCGCTGCGCACCCGCAGGCGTGTTGTTGCGGCCAGCCGCACTGCGCTCGGGCACAGTGCTTTGACGCATTTGAATGGTTGCTGGCGATGAGGGCGCCGCAGCGCCAGCAGCGCCTGCGACGCCACCCGCACGCGCGCCGGTTGGCGGCACATAGCCAGGGGCGCTGAAAGTGCCGCCGTTGACCCCGTCGTCCGCCGCTTGCAGCTGAGCGCTGTAACCGATCAAAACAGCAGCCGTAAAAATGAGGAAAGAGCGCATACAAAGCAATCGGTTCAAAAAGACGGGTGCCGCAGGGCACCCGCCCATGTCGGGCGGGCAAGCCGACGCCTGCAAAGCCCGTGATAGTAAAGGAAGCGCTCATGGCCTGTGGCCGCGCGGGGCCATCGTTACGCCGGCTTGCACACTTTGCCGTATGCCCAGGGAACGGCGCCTGCCGTGTTGCAATGAAGTCCTCTTCCCTCATGATGAATGGCCGGCTGGGTGCTCCACGGCATCCCTTGTTCCCATGCTTGCACCGTCCGTGCCCTCTATCGAATTGATCGTGCCCGACAGCCCCGCTTGGCTGGTGGTGACGGCTGATATTTTTCGGGACTACTTCGCCAGTCTCACTGTTGATCTGCGTTTTCAAAATGTTGAAGAGGAGCTTGCGACCTTGCCTGGCGAATATGCCCCGCCGCATGGCCATTTGCTGCTGGCACTGGTGGACGCGGAGCCGGCCGGCTGCGTGGCGTTGCGGGCACTGGCCGATGTCGACTACCCGAACGCCT
>JANXMO010000086.1 GCA_025354615.1 Burkholderiales bacterium
GCAGCAGCACGCCGTTCGTGCTGGTGTCCGGCGAAATCGGCGAAGACACCGCGGTGGCCGCGATGCGCAACGGCGCCAGTGACTACCTGCTGAAAAACAACCTCTCCCGCCTGGTGCCCGCGTTGATGCACGCCGTCGAGGCCGGCCAGACCCGCGTGGCGCGCGAGCAGGCTGACGCCGAACTGGGCGAGTCGCGCCAACGCTTGCAGGCGCTGGCGCAGCATTTGCAAACCAGCATCGAGGGCGAGCGCGCGTCGATTGCGCGTGAAATTCACGACGACGTGGGCGGCTCACTGACGGCGATCAAGTTCGACCTGGCCTGGATTGCGCGCCACGCGGCGGCTGATGTGGCTGGCGCTGCGCTGCGCGCCCGCGCCGAAAGCGCACTGGAAACCGTCAGCCATGCGATCGAAGCCAGCCAACGCATCATGCACAACCTGCGCCCGGCCATCCTGGAACAAGGCCTGCTGGCGGCATTGCAATGGATGGCCGCGCGCTTCGAGCGGCGCACCGGCACGCGCTGCGTGCTGCGCCTGCCCACTGCGCTGCCTGCGCTGCCGGCCGGCGTGCCGCTGGTGGCTTACCGCGTGGCCCAGGAAGCGCTGACCAACGTCACCAAGCACGCCAATGCGGCACGGGTGGAAATCGACTTGTCAACCGCCGGCGGCGTGCTGTCGCTCGAAATCAGCGATGACGGCCGCGGCGTGGCGGCCGATGATCTGGCCAAAGCGCGTTCCTTCGGGATCCGCGGGCTGCACGAGCGGGCGCATACCGTGGGCGGATGGGTCGACCTGAGCAGCCACGGCAACAATGGCACGACGCTGATTTTGTCGGTGCCGCTGGACGGCGCAGCAATGCCGGCGTCGCACCCGCAAACGCCCGAGGCCTCGCCGCAACAAGACCCGACCCAGTGGGGAAATTTATGACCAAGGTGATGTTGTGCGACGACCATGCGCTGATCCGCCGCGGCATTCGTGACACCTTGTCCGATGCACCGGACATCGAAGTCATCGGCGAAGCCGGCGACTACGGCGAACTGCGCACGCTGATGCGCAGCAAGAGCTGCGACGTGCTGGTGCTCGACATCAACCTGCCCGGGCGCAGCGGCCTCGACGTGTTGCACGCGCTGAAGGAAGAAGGCTCCGCCATGCGCGTGCTGGTGGTGTCGATGTACCCGGAAGACCAATACGCCATCCGTGCCCTGCGCGCCGGTGCATACGGCTATGTCAACAAAGGCGGCGACCCGGCGCTCATCGTCGCTGCCGTGCGCACCGTCGCCCAAGGCCGCAAATACGTGACGCCCGACATTGCCCAGATGCTGGTCGAAAGCCTGACCACGCCCACGCACCAGATGGCCCACGACAAACTCAGCGACCGCGAGCTGCAGACGCTGGTGATGATTGCCTCCGGCAAGCGCCTGTCGGACATCGCCGAGGAGTTGACGCTCAGCCCCAAAACCGTCAGCGTTTACCGCGCGCGCGTGCTCGAAAAGCTGAGCTTGGCCAACAACTCTGAAATGACGGTTTATGCGATTCGCAATGGCTTGGTGGGCGGCGAGGCGGGTTGAATGAAAAAGCAAGCCATAACCGTTGACTATTGATCGGGAAAAATTTGTGAATTTCGCCTTGCCAAAGTAGTGTCACGATTTGTGAAAAGCAGCGCTTCTTCGCCGTGATGAATGACGGCTGTCTTTGGCCTTTGAGCCTCAAAACCATGTTTGCCCCTTCCCAAAACGACGTGCGGCGTTTCTTCTGCGAAACGCAGCGCAAGCTGAGCACCGGCCTGCCGTTGACAGCGATGGAGCAGCTGGCCGCCGAGTGGGTGGCCGAGCACCCGGAGTACCACGGCGATCTGGCGGACGTTGACGCGGCGCTCGCGGCGGTGTTCGAGGTGGAAGCCGGCCGAACCAATCCTTTTCTGCACCTGTCCATGCACTTGTCGATCAGCGAGCAAATCGCGATCGACCAACCGCGCGGCATTCG
>JANXMO010000100.1 GCA_025354615.1 Burkholderiales bacterium
TCAGGCAGGTGCGCCTTCGCCGGCGCATAAGTCACCACGTTGATCTCGACCTTCAAGGATCGCCCGATCTTGAGCCCTGCATGCGGCTTCAGTCGAACCTAAAGCATGGAAGCAATATCGTCCTGACGCGCTCTGAAATCAGCCAGGTCCGTTTCCCTCCACCAGGTCAAAGGCGATCAGCCCGCAAGTTGGGGACAGCAGCAGCGCGTCCAGCTTCATCGGGCCAGTCGGTGAGCCAATGATGGGGTAGCCAAGATAAAGGTAGCCATCACTGGCCAGGTTGGCAGTCAGGTCTTCCGCGAGGGACCTCGACGAAATCGGCTTCTCCTTCGCCGAACCCCATATGACCTCGATCATCGCTATTGCCTCGCTCTTTCCGCCATGTACCTCTGCCAGCGTGCACACTACTTGGCTGGTGTTTTCAGCCACCTGACATCAAACTTCAACGCCCATCACGGTGCACCCGACGGTAGCGCCGACCACACCTGTTCGAGGTGGTCCATGTCAGAGCGCTTGAGCAAGTAGGGCCGACGATCAACTGCACATCACCGCTGCCTCTGGAAAATTTATGCCGGCTCGATGGATGAAGATCTAAGTACAGTGTTGCGTCTTGGTGCGCCCGGCTGGGATCGAACCAGCAACCCCTGCCTTCGGAGGGCAGTACTCTATCCATTGAGCTACGGACGCGACGTCGGCATTGTAAGGCTGCGGTGATGCAAGCAAGCCTGCGTCCGCATCGCCATGGATGCGCCATTTATAATCGACGGTTTGTCACGGCTTTGCCCGTGTGGCGGGCTTGCTGGAGTGATTTCCGCAACGCTGGTTGCGCACCGTGACATCCACGCAGTCGAGGAATTCATGAGCGACGACGCCCGCCCTACGCCAGCCAACGACCGCCAACCACCCGAGGATGCCGTGCACGAAGGCCCGATCAAAACGCCCAAGCAGTTGGTGCTTGCCGTGCTGTTTGCTTTTGTTGTGCCGATCACGGTCATCATTTTGTTGGCTACGTTTGTGTCCACCGCCACGCGCCCTGCCGCAGGCAGCGATGGTCTGCAGGCCGAAGCGATTGGGCAGCGCTTGCAACCGGTGGGTGCCGTCACGGTCAAGGATGTGTCCGATGTTTCGTCGATGAAAACCGGTGAGCAGGTGTATGCCGGCCAGTGCGTGGCCTGCCACGGTGCTGGTGTGGCCGGAGCGCCGAAATTCGGTGACACGGCTGCTTGGGCGCCGCGCATTGGCCAGGGCTACGACACCTTGCTGCTGCACGCATTGAAAGGCAAAGGCGCCATGGGGCCGCAAGGTGGCGGCGATTACAGCGACTTGGAAGTCGGCCGTGCTGTGGTGTTCATGGCCAACAAAGGTGGCGCTCGTTTTGACGAACCAAAGGCGCCAGCAGCAGGTGGCGGTGGCAGCGGCGACGAGACTGCAGCAGCCACTGCATCAGCCAATGAGGCCGCAACGGCCGCCGCCGCCGCCATGGCCAACAAACCTGCGGTAAGTGTTGTTGCCAATGCAGCTGCAGGATCTGCTGCCACAACAGCGGGTACGGCGCCACCAGCGTTGTACGGTCAGGTGTGTGGCGCTTGCCACGGCGCTGGCGTGGCAGGCGCGCCCAAGTTGGGTGACAAGGCAGCATGGAGCGCGCGAGTGCCGCAAGGCGTTGATGCGTTGACGGCCAGTGCTATCAAAGGCAAGGGCGCCATGCCACCTCGTGGCGGATCAGCAGCCAGTGACGCCGACATCAAGGCGGTGGTGGCTTACATGGTAAACGCTGTCAAATAACGCAACGCGCCAGCAACGGCAGCGTTTGATGTTGAGATCTGCTGCGCAGGACCTGCCGCTGTGCAGCCGAATCGTGTTGAAAGCGCGACTTGATTTGAACTGCTCCGCGCTGCCGTGGTTCTCAAGCTTCGGAAGCAGCCCGCCCGCTGTTTAATGGCACGGGTTTGGAATCGAGCTCGTCGAACCAGGTGGAAGGCGGCGCGTCGCGCACTTCGGTGGCCAAACCCACGGCGGGGCGTTCATAGAGGCCGCCAAAGCCTGAAACCGGCGGTTCAACAGAAGCGGCCAATCCCGCCGCCGTGATGATGGGCGCGTCGTCGTCATGCACGAACAGGCGCCGCACTTCGGCGGGTGACGGCGTGGCGTTTTCAGTCCAGGCGTAGAGCGGAATGTTCGCCGCCTGCAGCACGCGTGCCAGGCGCTCACGGCGGCGGTCCAGTCGCGGGCCGGCGTGCTGAGGTTTTGACGCCCGCATTTCAACCACTGCGATCACCCGGAACTGCGCGTCGCAAACCACCAGATCGGCGCACAAATGGCCGACCCGGCGCAGCCACTCGGTATATGAGTTGCGCGATGGCACCTTGATGAAACGGGCCAAAGCTACTTGCGCAAGGATGATGTGCTGCGGCAGCGCTTGCATCAGCGTGGCATGCGCATGCCGCTCGGCAGCGGTCAACACGCGGGTCGCTTCGGGGGCCCAGCCCAGCACGGTGTCGAGCGCATCTGCTGCTGCGGCTTTCAATGCGCACACCCGGCGCTTGTGCCACCACCAAGCGGCAGCAGCAGCCATCAACAAGACGACCGCTGCCGCCAGGGCCATCCAAGGCGTTGGCAAGGCGGGCAAAGTGGCTTTCATTGAATGACCCGTCTGGCGCTCAAGCACGCTGCTGCTGCGCAATCAAACTTCAGCAAATGCATGGCGCCTGCTTCAGGAAAAGGCGTTGCGCGCCAAGCTGTCATCGCGGGCTGCCCATACCTTTGAGCCCGCCCATGCGTTTGATCATTTTCATCATGCCGCCGCCTTTCATTTTTTTCATCATGTCGCGCATCTGCTCGAACTGGTTCAGCATGCGGTTGACATCCTGCACCTGCACGCCAGCGCCGGCCGCAATGCGCCGTTTGCGCGTGGCCTTGATCAAATCGGGCTTGCGGCGCTCCAGCGGTGTCATCGAGCAAATCATGCCTTCCATGCGGCGCACGTCGCGCTCTGCGCGGTCAACGTCCACCGCGCCGGCCTGCGCCACCATTTGCGTCGGCAGCTTGTCCATCAAGCCGGCCAGGCCGCCCATCTTCTTCATCTGTGACAGTTGCGACAAGAAGTCGTTGAGGTCGAACGCGTCGCCCGAGCGGACTTTGTCAGCAAGCTTTTGCGCTGCCGCAATGTCGACGCCCTTGGTCACTTCTTCCACCAGCGCAACGATGTCGCCCATGCCCAGCACGCGGCCGGCGTGGCGGTCGGCGTCGAACACTTCCAGGCCATCCAGCTTTTCGCTGGTGCCGGCGAATTTGATCGGCGCGCCGGTGATCTGCCGCACCGACAGCGCCGCGCCGCCGCGCGAGTCACCGTCCATCTTGGTCAGCACGATGCCGGTCAGCGGCAGCGCGTCCTTGAACGCACGGGCGGTGTTGATGGCATCCTGGCCCTGCATTGCGTCGACGACGAACAGCGTTTCGACCGGGTCGAGCGCCGCGTGCAAAGCCGATATTTCGCGCATCAACGCCTCGTCGATGCCCAGTCGGCCGGCCGTGTCGACCAGCAGCACGTCGAAGTAGTGCCGCTTCGCGTGGTCGAGCGCGGCTTCAACAATGGCCAGCGGCGCATCACTGGCGCTGGAGGGAAACCATTGCGCCCCGGCCTGTGCGGTGACCGTTTTCAGCTGTTCAATCGCCGCGGGCCGGTAGACGTCGGCCGATACCGTCAACACTTTCTTGCGGCGCTTTTCAATCAGGTGCTTGGCCAGTTTGCCGGTGGTCGTGGTCTTGCCCGCCCCCTGCAGGCCGGCCATCAGAATCACCGCGGGCGGCTGCGCGGCCAGGTTGATGTCGCTGATGCCGCCGATGTCATTGCCCGCCATCGTGGCGGC
>JANXMO010000102.1 GCA_025354615.1 Burkholderiales bacterium
GCAAACCGCAGCCATGGCCATGGCCAACCCTGTGGCGAGGATTTGCAACGCCGCAGACCGCCTGCCGCAAGGCGCGCCGCCTCGCGGGGACTTGTTCAGAGGGTATGGACGCCTTCCCGGCAACGGGCTATCTGAGCGGGACCACGAAAAAGGTGGATCCCTCCACCATGGCATCAATGTGCCAAATTGGAGTTCTCACAAACCACAGCCGAAGGATCCGACGTGAAGCTTGCTGTGATTGCCATCGACATTGCCAAGAAAGTGTTCCAACCGCACTGGGTTGAGCCCGACAGCGGCGTGATCGAAAGGCTCAAGCTGCGCCGTGTTCAATTGTTGCCATGGTTGGCCAATCGCCAAGCCAGCACGGTGGTGAGGGAGGCCTGCGGGGGTGCACACGAATAGGCCCGGCAGTTGACTCGGCTCGGTCACGAGGTGCGGTTGATCGCAGCAAAGACCGTGCGTCGCCTCGTTCAACGCAACAAGACCGATGCGGCCGATGCACATGGCATCCGGACGGCAGCGCAACAGCCCGGCGCCAAATGGGTGGCCGCATCGTGCGGCCTGAAGGGCACGTTGCCTTGCTCGAAGAACTTCCCGACGCGTTCGAGCAAGCTCAGCAGCGCTTGCCGGACATGCTGATGCAAAGCCTGCGCGAGCAGTTGGCGCGCGTCAAAGACTTGCAAGCGGACATCGCCAGGATCGAGCACCGCTTGTTTGAGCAACTGCGCGCAACGCCGGCTTGTCAAACGATCGCCGAAATTCCGGGCGTGGGGCTGCTGACTGCCACTGCGGTGGTGGCCACCATGGGCTCACCTGCGACTCGAGCGCCGGCCGTACAGCGTGGTGGTCGCCGCCGTGGCCAGCAAGCTGGCGCGCACCGTCTGGGCTGTTCTGAGCCGCAGCAAACCTTGGCAAGCCAACACCTGGCGCGCAGCTTGAACGCCAGTGCAAGCCGCAGCTGACAGGCAAATACAGTCTTTGACGTTTCAAGCAGAGCAAGCGACCACGCGTGTTGATGGCTCAGACAGGTCGGACCGCGATGGGGATACTGCGATAAGGCATACGTGCTTCGAGCTCGATGATCAGATGGGACCCTCATCGGCAAATGCCATGAGGGCCAGCCGGCTTACACCGCCTGCGCTACGGGCCGGGTATGACACTGCAGCCCTGCCTGC
>JANXMO010000126.1 GCA_025354615.1 Burkholderiales bacterium
ATTGATTACCCGAGCTTGAACGGCCAGCTCAACGTGGCGCTCGGCGGCGGCCAGTTCCTCAAAGCCGAGCCCGGCGCGGCGCGCTTGCTGGGCGTGTTGAACCTGCAGGCGCTGCCGCGGCGGCTGCTGCTGGACTTCCGCGACGTCTTCCAGCAAGGTTTTGCCTTCGACGCCATCACCGGTGACGTCGACATCACCCACGGCCAAGCGCGCACCAGCAACCTGCGCATGCGCGGCGTGCAGGCCACGGTGTTGATGGAAGGCAGCGCCAACCTCGAACGCGAAACGCAGGATTTGCGCGTGGCCGTGGTGCCGGAAATCAATGCCGGCACCGCTTCGCTGGCCTACGCCGCCATCAACCCGGCGCTGGGCATCGGCACCTTTCTCGCGCAGTTGATGTTGCGCAAGCCGCTGCAAGCCGCCGGCACGCGTGAATTCCATGTCAGCGGGCCGTGGGCCGAACCCAAAGTCGACAAAATCGAACGCACCGCCTCCACCAACCTGCCAGCGGCCGAAGCCACCGCCGTGCCCTGAACCCGAGACAGCCCCGATGAAAGCAGCCGCCTTGCAAATGGTGTCGACACCGTCCATCGAGCACAACCTGCGCACCGCCGGCCGGCTGATCGCCGAGGCGGCCGACGCCGGCGCCACGCTGGTCGCGCTGCCAGAGTATTTCTGCCTGATGGGCCGAGCCGACGGCGACAAGCTGGCGCACGCCGAGGCGCCGGGTGACGGGCCGATACAAGCGGCGCTGGCCGATGCCGCGCGCCGCCACGGCGTGTGGCTGATCGGCGGCACCCTGCCGCTGCGCGCCGACACGCTGCCCACCGGCGCACCCTCGCCGGAACGCGTCTTCAACGCCTGCTGCGTCTACACACCCAACGGCGAGCAGGCGGCCCGCTACGACAAGATCCATTTGTTCCAGTTCGACAACGGCGAGGAAAGTTATGACGAAGGCCGGGTGCTGCAAGCCGGCAGCACGCCGGTGGCTTTCGACATGACGGGCAGCAGCAGCAGCAGCAGCGCTGCCGGAAGCGAGCCGTGGCGCGTCGGCCTGAGCGTGTGTTACGACCTGCGCTTCTCCGAGCTGTACCGCCGCCTGGCCACCCCGCCGTGCGATGTCATCGCTGTGCCATCGGCCTTCACCTACACCACCGGCCAGGCGCACTGGGAGCTGCTGTTGCGCACCCGTGCGGTGGAAAACCAGTGCTACGTCATCGCCCCCGCGCAAGGCGGCCGTCACGACAACGGCCGCCGCACCTGGGGCCACAGCCTGATCGCCGACCCGTGGGGCGAAGTGCTGGCCGTGCGCAGCGAGGGCGAAGGCGTGGTGCTGGCCGAGCTGCAAACCGAACGCCTGGCCCAGGTGCGCGCCCAGCTGCCGGCGCTGCGGCACCGTCGCCTCTGACAAGCGGCGCCGGCGCCCTGCCCTTTTTGTTCAATCTTCGATTCCCCTTGCCACCATGCGCCTGCTTTTTATTGCCGACCCGCTCGACGCCTTCAACACCGCCAAAGACACGACGTTTTCAATCCTGCGCGAAGCCGCGCGGCGCGGGCACGCGCTGCTGGCGTGCACCACGCGCGACGTGTCGTGGCAGCGCGGCGGCCGCGTAACGGCGCAGGCGCGCGCCATCACACTGAGCCCGGCCGCCGTCACCTCCAGCGCCGGCGAGCGCGTGCCGAACTGGTTCAACACGCTGGCCGATGCACAGCCCGTCGCGCTGGCCGACGTCGACGCGGTGCTGATGCGCATCGACCCGCCGTTCGACAGCGAGTACTTCTACGCCACCCACCTGCTGGCCCAGGCCGAACGCGAAGGCGCACACGTCTTCAACCGCCCGCAGGCGCTGCGCGAGCACCCGGAGAAGCTGGCCATCCTCGAATTTCCACAGTTCATCGGCCCGACACTGGTGACGCGCGACGCCGCCGACATCCGCCTCTTCCACGCCGAGCACGCTGACATCATCCTGAAGCCGCTCGACGGCATGGGCGGCATGGGCATTTTCCGCGTCGGCCCCGACGGGCTGAATCTCGGCAGCATCATCGAAACGCTGAACCGCCACGGCGCGCAAACGGTAATGGTGCAGAAGTACCTGCGCGAAATCTCGGCCGGCGACAAGCGCATCCTGCTGATAGACGGCCAGCCGGTGCCGCATGCGCTAGCGCGCATCCCGCAGGGCAGCGAAATCCGCGGCAACATGGCCGTCGGCGGCAAAGGCGTGGCACAGCCGCTGAGCGAACGCGATCGCCACATTGCCGACCACATCGGCCCGGTGCTGGCGCAACGCGGACTGCTGCTGGTCGGGTTGGACGTGATCGGTGACTGCGTGACGGAGATCAACGTCACCAGCCCCACGGGCTTTCAGGAAATCATGAAGCAAACGGGCTTCGACGTGGCCAAGACGTTCATGGAGGCGTTGGAGGGACAGCTGGACGGCAATGCGCTGGCTTGATGCATCAAACACGCGCGCTGCAAACTGTTGCTTGAACCCGCCTCGTTCGCAATGGCTACCGTGTCACGCGAACCATGAAGAACGCGAGTGACGACCAACTGCGTTGGATTCGGCAGTTGATAGATGGCACAAGACGCGTAGAAGAACACCCGTAAGCCCGGCGCAAAAAGACCGCGCTTGCTGCCGATCATCGGCGAATGCTGCAGGCGTTCAAACGTTTCTCCAATCCGCGTCGATGAAACCATTTGCCACAGCCTCCGCCGCTTCGGCAGCGATATAAGCCCAGATTTCAGCTAGGAGTCTGGGCGGCAGACACTTTGAAGCCTGGTTGATGGAGGCAACGCAGACGGTTTGGCGCCGTTTGCGCTACCGGAGTAGCTGTGGACGCTGGCAGAGGGACGATGGCGGCGCAGCGAGTCCTGCGATGTGCCTGC
>JANXMO010000128.1 GCA_025354615.1 Burkholderiales bacterium
TTTCATGAGCGCGCTCAACAGTCTGCTGGTTCATCAGTGACAGCGCTTCTGACTCCGGGGGTGCTGGCGGCCCATCTGCAAGCTTGGGAGGCCGACGGCCATGAGCTGAGCGATGCAGAACTGGTGGTAGAACTGGGCGACAACTGCTCGCTCAGTTCATGTATGGTTTTGCGCAAGGCGCGGGCACTCGCAAGGGAAAATTTGGTGATCACAAGCGAATTTAAAAAAGATGTTTATTACATCGCTTTTGTTGAAACAACAGATTCAAAGATTGTTGGTAGAGGCTTTGCCGGGCCTATTGGCAATGCCAGAGGAGCAGGTTCTCAGGTGCAATTTGCCGAATACGGGAAATTAAAGAGTCGGACCTGAACAACCCGCTGACCCGCATGAATTCTGGCGATGAGCAGGGACAAGGGGTGGCGGAGTTTGCGGGAATTTGGTGGAATCGATAGTGATTCCTTGCAAATTGAATGAGGTGCTGATGGGCCCGAAGCCGACGCTGGAGAGAGCAGAACAGGACCTGTTCCGCATGGAACTGGTCAACTTGATCGATGGCCGGCATGAGCTGGTGCGCTTGGCCGAGCTGATTGACTGGCAGGCCTTCAGCAACGAATGGAGCCCGCAATTCACCTCGACCACGGGGCGCCCGGCGTTGCCGACGCGGCTGATGGCGTCGCTGCTGTACCTCAAGCACCTGTACGCGTTGAGCGATGAGGATGTGGTCGAGCGGTGGTGCGAGAACCCGTACTGGCAGCACTTCAGCGGCGAACGGTACTTCCGGCACGACCTGCCCTGTGACCCGTCGAGCCTGGTTCGATGGCGCCAGCGGATCGCAGAGGCGGGCTGCGAGTGGTTGCTGGCGCAGTCCATCGAGGCGGCATGCAAGGCAGGCGTTCTCAAACGCAGCAGCCTGGACACGGTGGTGCTGGACACCACGGTGCAGCCCAAGGCCATTGCACATCCCACCGACAGCCGGCTGCTCAACCGGGCGCGGGAACAACTGGTGGACGTTGCGCAGCAAGCAGGGGTCTCGTTGCGCCAGAGCTACGCCCGTGTGGGCAAGGCGGCAGAGCACCAGGCTGGGCGGTACGCGCATGCCAAGCAGTACCGACGCATGCACCGGGAAATCCGCAAGCTGCGCACCTGGCTCGGGCGGGTCATTCGAGATGTGCAACGCAAGGGCGGTGAGCTCACCGAGGCTGTGCAAGCCAAGATCGCCGTGGCCCAGCGCTTGTTCGATCAAAAGCGCGACTCGAGGAACAAGCTGTACGCGTTGCACGCACCGGAGGTCGAGTGCATTGCGAAAGGCAAGGCTCGCATGCCGTACGAGTTTGGCGTGAAGGTGTCGGTGGCGGTCACAGTCAAGGAAGGTTTGGTCGTGGGCATGCGCTCGATGCCCGGGCTACCCTACGACGGGCACACGGTGGACAGCCAGATCGAGCAGGTTGCGATCCTGTGCGGCGTCATGCCAAAGATCGCGTTGGTGGACCGCGGGTACCGTGGGGTCGAGGCGACTTCGGGGACACGGCTGCTGGTAAGCCACACACGTCGGTTGCCGAAGAAGTTGAAGAAGCTGCTCAAACGCAGGCAGGTCGTGGAACCAATGATCGGCCACATGAAAAGTGATGGGCTGCTGGGCAGGAACTGGCTGCAAGGCGCGCTCGGCGACGCCATGCACGCCGTGCTGTGCGGGGCCGGACATAACCTGCGAATGATCCTGGCCCGCCTGCGGGCCTTTTGCTGCGTCTTGATTGGTTTGCTTGCACTGACTCGGTTGGTCAGCCAGCCACCGCCTCCGCGCCACCAGCGAATGTCCATGGCTTGAAAGCAAGTTGTTCAGGGTCGACTGGGTAGAAGCACACCGCTGCAAGAATGGCAAGACGAGCGGCCTTTGCAGCATTGGAAAGTGGCACAAGCCTGGGGAGGGGCGTTGCGCTGCGTGGTGCCAACCTCATAGCCGAACCCGTTGCTGGTTGGCAGCAGAGGATGAATGGGAAATCACCAAGGACGCAAGAGAAGTGTCCAGGCTCGCCCCTGTGTCAATGGGAACATCAAAGTCGTTTGCGACGCCGCAACAACCATTCGGAGTCAAAAATTCAAGGCACAGCTGCCGTCAAACGCCCTTTGCACTGCGTTGCGACTGAAAAAACACTTTGAAAAAGCGTTAGCGGCGAGTGTCCACGCTCTGGACGGGACAGTCAGGAAACGGTTCGACTGGCTCGGGCCTGACGTGGCCAGCATCGCTTGGTACAACGGGTCGGTGGCAGT
>JANXMO010000131.1 GCA_025354615.1 Burkholderiales bacterium
TCCAAATGCCCAATCATAAGCTCGACTGGTTGGATGGTCCCCATCGAATAGGCGGTGATCCCTCTTTGAATCTGGCTTATTCAGAGCTTGATCGTTTGGCAGAAAGCTTCAAAGCCACGGATGGCGTCAAAAAAATTTCCAGCGACTTGAATCTTTCTTCGCCCAATCTCGCTCAGCTGAACGCTGCGCTGCAGCAATACCAGGACAAAGGGATTGTCGTTCGCAAGCTGCAGGTGGGCAGCGGCCAACGTCTACACCTGTTGGCCGCGACTCAATTGGCCCAATTACCCGCCGATTCATTGGAAGAACTGTCTTGCAAAATCGATTCAGCGGCTGCTCTCCAGCAATTACAAAGATTGAATCGATTGGACAAGCTCAGTTTGTCTATCGACGGGTCTCTCGGCGATCAAGCGGCGCAAGCGGTGGCCAACCATCCCACGATCACTTCCATGGAACTGACAGGCTGCAAGCCTCTCAGCCGAAATGCGGCGACACTGTTGGCGAACCATCCGCGGTTGACCTCACTCGCTTTGATAGGTTGTGACGTCGATAACGAGGTGGCCAAAATTTTGGCGTCCAGCAAAACACTGCGCACAGTGGATTTGAGGTGGAACAAAGTCGGCCTCAAAGGCGCGCTTCGGCTCGTTAAAAATCAGGCGCTGCGTGAGCTGTACCTCGGATACAACCGTGTTCCTGAAGAGCATTACCCAAAATTGCGGCAGCACTCAGCACAGCTCACAGTGAATTTTTCGGGTTCACCTTTCGATTAACCAGGCGGATGTGGCAACACGCAAGCGATCACGCGGCCGCAGCTGCGGCGGTCGTCACGCGGCAGCCAGCGTGAAGGCATCGGCAAAGAACGCTTCAGCGGGCAGGCCGGCGCGGGCGCAGAGATCGCGCTGCGCCGCCTCGACCATCGCCGGCGAGCCGCAGGCGTACACCTCGTGGCCGGACAAGTCGGCCATGTCGGCCATCAACGCGTGGTGAACAAAGCCGGTGCGGCCCTGCCAATCGTCACCCTCCAGCGGCTGCGACAGCACGGGCACATAGCGCAGCCAGGGCAGCTCAGCCGCCGCTGCCAGGGCCCAATCGTGCAGGTACAAATCAACCCGGCTGCGGCAGCCCCAGTACAGCACGGC
>JANXMO010000138.1 GCA_025354615.1 Burkholderiales bacterium
GGGCCGCGCCTGGGCACAGAAAAAGAGCAGGTCTTGCGCCAACCGCTCGGAAATATCGGCATTGCCGAGTTCCAGTTGTCGCAACTGCCCCAGCAAGCGGGAGGCCACGCGCTTGCTGAACACATCCAGCGCCAGCCGGCCTTGTGCATGCGCCTCGAAAACCGCGGCGGCCAGCTTCCACAAGGTGGCCGCCTCCAGCCCGCTGGCGCCGACGCCGAGTGCGGCGCACAGCGTGCTCAGCCGCTCGAACACCGCCGGCCCGGGCTGGCGCATCAAGGCCAGCATCAGCGGCTCGAGCGCGCTGCGGGCGGCGGCATCGGGCGCGCAGGCAACGGGCGCCGGCTCGCTGTCAGCCACATGGCGCCAATGCCAATCAAAGTGCCACAGGTCGGCCGGGTGCGCACGCTCAGCTGCGGCTGCCTTCTGCACCGCCAGGTATTGGGGAAACAACGACAGTGCCGAAACCGGTTTGCCCGCACGCAGGCGCGCCAGGTAGTCGAGCAGCGCGAATGACAATTGTTCTATTGCATTCACCAGCGCTGCCGTCAACAGCGCCGGGCGTGCCGTGCCGCGCTGCAGCGCGGTCTCGCTGGCCCGCAAGGCGCTGGCGGCTTCGGGCAGTTCCACCAGTTCAAGGGCGCCCACACCCTGGTGCAACAGCGCCCGGGCGTTGCGCAGCACGCCCGGGTCGAGTGCGTCGACATCGGCGCCGATCAAAGCGTCGGTATCGCGCAGCACCCGGCGCAAGGTTTTGTGCACCTGTTCGAGCGACTGCCGCAGCTCGTCGTGCACCCAGGCCACGGGGCTCATGTCGGCCACGGCCGTGCCACTGTCGGCAAAAGCGGCGCGGCTTTCGAGTGGGCTGAAGCTGCTGGGGCTGTTCATGGGCAAAGGAAGGCGTCAGGTCACTGGATCTTGAAGCGGGCCACCGACTGCCGCAGTTCTTCAGCCGTTTTCGACAGCTCGCGCACCATTTGGGCCGTGGAACGGGTGCCATCGCTGGTTTGCTCGGTAACGGCAAAAATGTGCTGGATGTTGGTAGCCACCACGTTGGCCGATTGCGCCTCGCCCAGCGCCTGGTTCGAGATATGCGCGATGAGCTCGGCCAGTTGG
>JANXMO010000152.1 GCA_025354615.1 Burkholderiales bacterium
TGAATGACGGCCCATAGTTCAGGGTCCACGTTGGCAATGGTGGAGGCGGTGCGGTCAAGCATGGTGATCCTTTGGCAGCAGTGGCCCGCGGCTTGCAGTTGAGCGCAAGCTAACACGGGTTGCCCAGGCGAACGGCGGATCGACAGGGCCGAAAGGGGCCAAAAATGGCCAAACGCTGCCGCTGCACTCCCCGGTGGTGAACCACCTCAGGCTACTCAAAGCCTTCATCGCCAGTTGCACAGCGTTGTCATCTTATCGCACGCAGGCTGGTTGCCGGTGCGCGGCCGGTGCGCTCTGATCAGCGGGTTCAAGCTGCAACGCTGTTCAGCGCAGGGCCACTTTTTCAGTTGCCGGCGCTGCAATATCTTCAACCGCAGGAAAGGGCGGTGTGTCAGATATGCGGGTGGCCGGCCGAGAGGCTGCCGCCGGCGCTGGTAATGCCATAGCACCCGGGGCGGGGGTCGTTGGCGTGGCAAGCGCCGCCAGTGGCGCGGCAACGGGCGACGAGATGTTGAACGCCACCGCTTTGCCATTCGCAACTATGCGCAAATGGCTTTGTTCAGCCAACACCCTGGCCGCATAGCCACCGTCGTCACCATTGTTGGCAGCGCCCACATAAAAACGCAGCCCCGCTTCCAGACTGCCGGCCCGGTGAATGCATTCCTTCAATACTTGAACGCCCACACGCAAATTGGTAACTGGGTCAAACGCCGCAAAAATGCCGCCGAATGCGCTGTATTTGTCGTCATGCACATGCGTCATGACCTGCATCAAACCTTGCGCGCCCACCGAACTTTGGGCGAACGGATTGAAGCTCGATTCAATTGCCATGATGGCCAGAATCAATGTGGGGTCCAACCCGACTTTGCCACCCACCATCCAGGCTTCCTTGACCAAGCGGCTGATGGGCTCAGGCGCTACCCGGTAGCGGCGGGACAACCACTGCGCCACCGCCGCTTGCTGGCGATTCAGCTCTTTGGGGTTGGTGGCCGTGGCGCGTGCAACAGCGTCGGGTTCGCTGAGCTCTTCCGCCAGCTGTTGATCGAGGCTCGCGCTGCTGTCTTGACGGGCCTGCAACCAATCCAGGGCGTGCTGCTCAGCCACTTGCCGCATGTCGTCACGCCCGGCCATGAAGACTGTCACTGCCACCGCAGCCAATCCCAACAAGGCCAATGCGTTATGGCTGACTTCAAGCAAGCCGTTGGCAACGTCGCTCGAAAATACATGAACGCTGGTTTTTACCGCATGGCCTGTAAGCTTTGTCAGCTGCCATGCTGTACTCAGCCACTGCAATGCTTTTTCCTCAGGGAAAAAAGGAATTGGACGACTCAGAAGACGCCCTTCGACGTTCACCCCGAGATCGCTTTTCAGCGCTGCCAAATATCGTTTTGTACCCGTCATGCTGGTGTCTTGTTCAAGACAA
>JANXMO010000166.1 GCA_025354615.1 Burkholderiales bacterium
CCAACTGCATGAAGGCGTGGCTGATGTATTCGGCTTCCATGCATTGCAGCTGGGCCTGTGCGGACTCGACGCGCTGGCCACCAACCGCATGCCGCACCGCTGGATTGCAACCAATGTGTTCAGCGAGCAGGTTGACACAGACCACCTGCTGCCAGGCAACGCGCAAGCGCTGCGGCCTCCCTCCCCTTTGGCGCTGCACTGTGATTTTGACGCTTTGCCGTTCGACAGCGGCAGCCTCGATCTGGTCGTGTTGCCGCACACGCTGGAGTTGTCAGCCGATGCGCATCAAACACTGCGCGAAGTGGAACGCGTGCTGCGCCCTGAAGGCCGCGTTGTCATCGTAGGCTTCAACCCGGTCAGCCTGTGGGGCGTTCGGCAGCGCATGTCGTCCCTTCTTAAGCGAGCCTCGCCAACGCACAGACCCGCTGCAGCGGTCACTGCGCCTGCGCCACTGGGCGAATTGATCGGCTACTGGCGCCTGCGCGACTGGCTGCGCCTGCTCAGTTTTGAGGTTGAAAGCGGGCACTTCGGCTGTTACCGTCCACCGCTGACCTCGCAGCGCTGGCTGGCACGCCTGGCCTGGATCGAGCCGCTGGGTCACCGTTGGTGGCCGGTGTTGGGCGGCCTGTATGCGTTGACCGCCGTCAAACGCGTGCGCGCCATGCGCTTGGTTGGCTTGTCGCGCGACCAGCGTACACCGGCCAGCCTGCCGCCGCCAGCCGTGGCGGCCAACACCCAAGCCCCCATCACACCTCGTTCGAATCAAAAAATCGCATGACGCTCAACGAAACCCCAGCGGCCATTCAGTGCCCCGCCGTTGTCATCTACACCGATGGCGCCTGCAAAGGCAACCCAGGCCGTGGCGGCTGGGGGGCCTGGTTGTCAAGCAGTGGCAGCGAAAAGGAATTGTTTGGCGGCGCGGCGCTCACCACCAACAACCGGATGGAGTTGACCGCCGTCATTGAAGCGCTCAAGACACTCAAGCGCACCTGCAACGTGGTGGTCTTTACCGACAGCCAGTACGTTCGACAGGGCATCACCGAATGGATTCACGGCTGGAAACTGCGCGGCTGGAAAACAGCGGATAAAAAAGCCGTGAAAAACGTTGACCTGTGGCAGCAGCTGGACAGCTTGCGAGCGCTGCACCACATCGAATGGCGCTGGGTCAAGGGACATGCCGGAGACCCGGGCAACGAACGCGCAGATGCATTGGCCAACCGTGGCGCCGCGGCCGCTGTTTGATTTGTTGCCATCGCCTTTCACCGCCATGTGTTGTGCAGCAACAGCCACCACGCCGGACTTGGACGAAGAGGCGCGCCGCGCCGCGCATTGGCAAGCCAACTGCCGCCTGACCGCAGGTTTGCTCATCCTCTGGTTCGTGATCACTTTCGTCAGCGTTTACTTTGCACGCGAGCTTGACTTCAAAGTGCTGGGCTGGC
>JANXMO010000204.1 GCA_025354615.1 Burkholderiales bacterium
GTTATCAGCAACAGGCTGCTTCTCGCCTTTGCCTTCCGTGTAGACACGGTTCTTTTCAACGCCTTTTGACGTCAAATAAGCCTTGACGGCTTCAGAACGACGCACTGAAAGCTTTTGGTTGTAAGCGTCGGAACCCACCGAATCGGTATGGCCGACGGCGATGATCACTTCAAGATTAATGGCGCCCATTTTGCTGATAACGTCATCGAGCTTGGCTTTGCCTTCGGCCTTCAAAACCGACCTGTCAAAATCAAAGAACGCATCAGCGGCAAAAGTCACTTTTTCGCTGGTGGGAACAGGCACAGGCGCAGGGGCTGGAGGAGGCGCTGCAGGTGCGGGTGCTGCGGCGGGTGCTGGCGAAGGAGCAGCTGGAGCCGGTGTAGGCGCCGGAGCCGGTTTGATTGCGCCGTCGCAATCAGGGTGAGCGGTGGCGGGTGTCCAGTTGGCATCACGCCAACACAGTTCATTGGTGCCATTTTTCCAAGGCAGGCCGCTGCTGTTCACCCAATTGTCAACGCCGCTAGATTGAGCGGAAGCGCCGACAGCAAAGGTGACGAGCGCGACTGTGGCGAAGAGCGATGCCACATGGTTGAGTTTCTTCATGGTTCTCCTCTCGAGGGAAGTGCGATAGTTTCTGCAAAAAACGTCCGAAACGGATCGGAATCTAGTGGCAAACCCACGCTTGCACGCACGCTCACCAACGAAATGATTGTGCCATAGGGCTTCTTGCGAACCTCTTTTTGACGGGTTCACGCCTGGAACAGGTCGCTGATGTTGTTCCAAAGCGACAGAAGGGCGCACCTACAATACGTGTTCGACAGCGTGTTCCGCACGGACTGTCAACGCTTCCACTTCATTTGCCGGCTCGGTGCCGGCGTCTCGCATGACCCAGTTTGCCAAAGAAACGCTGCCTATCAGCCTTGAGGAGGAGATGCGGCGCTCCTATCTCGACTATGCAATGAGTGTCATTGTCGGGCGGGCGTTGCCTGATGCGCGTGATGGCCTCAAACCTGTTCACAGGCGCGTGCTGTTTGCAATGCATGAGCTGAGCAACGATTGGAATCGGGCTTACAAGAAATCAGCTCGTATCGTGGGCGATGTGATTGGCAAGTACCACCCGCACGGTGACCAGTCGGTCTATGACACGATCGTGCGGATGGCGCAAGATTTTTCGCTGCGTCACATGTTGGTCGACGGGCAGGGCAACTTCGGTTCTGTTGACGGCGATAACGCCGCGGCCATGCGTTATACGGAAATTCGCTTGTCAAAAATTGCCCACGAAATGTTGGCCGACCTTGACAAGGAAACAGTGAATTTCGGACCCAATTACGACGGCAGTGAAAAAGAACCGTTGGTGCTGCCAACGCGTTTGCCCAACTTATTGGTCAACGGTGCCGGCGGCATTGCTGTGGGCATGGCAACGAATATTCCGCCACACAATTTGAATGAAGTAATAGATGCCTGCCAGCATTTGCTGAAAAACCCTCAGGCTTCAATTGATGAGTTGATGGAAATCATTCCAGCGCCTGATTTTCCAACCGCTGGAATTATTTACGGTTTATCAGGTGTTCAAGACGGCTACCGCACC
>JANXMO010000219.1 GCA_025354615.1 Burkholderiales bacterium
TGTTATTGATGTTGCCAAGCTGCTGCGTCGGTGATCGATCTATCAAGTAATCCTTGACAGTTGGCGGATGGGATGAGGGGTAAGAAAATCAAAACTGCCATTTTTCATAGGTGCGTCATAAGTCCTCCGGCTCCGCCAACCCACCATCCCACTACGTCCCACGACATCCGATTTCTTTGATTTCTCATAGGTGGGGCTTCGATACGTCGTGCCATACTGTCCCACGACGTGCCACTGAATCCCGCCTTTCGTTGGGGGGTAAGTAGAGGGATGAATGCCAAAGGTGGCGAAAGAATTAAGTGCTCTGGCGGTTGGGAAACTGAAAGAGCCGGGGCTACATGTTGTGGGTGGTGTGCCCGGCTTGGGGTTGCAGGTTTCGCCCACGGGCACGCGGTCTTGGGTGATGCGGGTGACGATCATGGGCAAGCGCCGGGAAATGGGTCTTGGGCCTTACCCGCTCATCAGCCTGTCCGACGCGCGCAACAAAGCCCGAGAAACGCGGCTAGCCATCTATCAGGGTGCTGACCCTCTTGCAGAAAAGCAGGCGGCTAAGCGGGCCGAAACCGCTGTACTTTGGACGTTCGAACGGTGCGCGGCTGAGTACATCAAAAGCCATAGGGCAGGGTGGCGAAATCCCAAGCATGCAGCGCAGTGGTCCAGCACGTTGGAGCGCTACGCCTACCCATCAATAGGCCACCTGCCAGTGGCTGATGTTGATGTTCGCCACGTGGTTGCGGTGCTGTTGCCAATCTGGCACACAAAGACGGAAACCGCGTCGCGTGTGCGCGGACGGATTGAAAGCGTGTTGGATTGGGCGTCGGGCCGGGGCATGCGCACCGGTTTAAACGCCGCCGCCTGGAAGGGCGTGTTATCGACTCAACTGCCCGCCAGGAACCGGCTCAAAAAACCAGTTCATCATGCAGCGCTCGATTTTGCCGATGCTCCCGCGTTCATGCTGCGCTTACGGGCGGCAGCGGGCGTTGGTGCGTTGGCGCTGGAATTCACCATCCTGACGGCGGCCCGGTCTGGCGAGGTCAGAGGTGCCGTTTGGTCTGAGATTGACCGCGAAGCCATGGCGTGGACGATTCCAGCCGAACGGATGAAAGCGGGCAAGGAACATCGGGTGCCGCTCTCTGCTGCTGCGCTGGCCGTGCTGGATCGCGCCTCAAAGATTCCGCGGCTTGTCAAAACTGACCTGGTGTTCCCGTCCGCCCTCGGTGGTATGCTGTCGGACATGACGCTCAGCGCCGTGCTGCGGCGCATGAAGGTGGCGGCTGTCCCTCATGGTTTTCGTTCAACGTTTCGAGATTGGACATCTGAAATGACGAACTACCCGAACACAGTCGCCGAAATGGCGCTTGCCCACGGCGTGCGTGACAAAGTAGAGGCGGCTTACAGGCGCGGCGATCTTTTCGAGAAGCGCCGGGCCATGATGAATGATTGGGCCGACTTTTTGGCTGGTGACTCTGCGAAGTCGGCTGGTGACATTAAGCCGCCGACTGGTGACTTTCAGTAGTCGCGCCCCAATTGAGCGGGTTTTTCTGCCACTCTTTAACGTCATCAAGTCGCCAGGCGGTCACGCGCTCCGACAGCTTGACCGGCGCCGGAAATTGCTTCGCTTTGACCTTGCGCCAAAGGGTGCTGCTGCCGAATGGCACGTAGTCTTTAAGTAAAGATGATTGGCGGATGTAGTTCATGGTTGCTTCTCAATAATCCTTGCCGCCGGCCCGGCTCAGGCGGGCGCGGTAGAAGCCCTGGCGGTGCAGCTCCGCCAGCTGCTTCGACGCCTGGCGGTAGCCGGTGAGTGTCGACAACTCCTCATCGGTCATGACGATGCGGATGTCAACGGCTTGAGTCGCGGCAAACATTACTCATGGCCCTCCGAATGCAGCGCTTTACGGCACTCGCGTTCGACGGCCCGAACGAATGACAGGCATGCGTCAGACATTAATTGACACTCCGGGAAGCGAGGGAAGAACTGCAAATACAACTCTCTAATCTGCGCCACACCTAGCAATGGTTTTTCTTCGGGCAAAAGCTCAAAAATGTCTGAGTTGAGTCTTGCTGGGACTGCCCAGCTTTGGCGCTTGACGGTTATTAATTCATAGCCTTCGGCCTCTTCAGCCGTCTCAAGCACAGTAAATACGTGCTCTGGTGTATCCGTTGGATACTTGAGCCGCACCCTGTCGCCAACTTCGAATTTCATGGTGGTTTTCCTTGTTTTCACAGCTCGCGCAACTTGTGGGCGCGCAATGCAAATATAGTTGCGGTCAACCGCGGCTCCCCTTGAGCTTTCTCTTTGTAGTAAGCGCTCATGTCAGCCGATTGAACTCAATAGTCCACAGCCACGGATTCAAGTCCCAGGAGCCCGGGCCGTAGATGGATTCCCACAGCATGCGGTAAGCAACTCTGGGGTCAGAAAACTGCCCGCCAACGGTTTTGTCGTATTCCCACATCGTCAACCCAAACGGCCCACGCGCACGGATGAGCCCTTCGGCAATCGCATCGGCTTCACTGATGCCCTGCAGCCGTTCGACGCGCACGCCAGTTATCTCAAGCGTGATGCGGCTGGCAGCGCGGGGCATGAAGATGGACGGTCTGCGCCACCATGTGGGCTCTACTCCGCCGCGGCCTTCGTTGCATTTCTCCGCGTAGCCGAGAGGCGCTCCATCGGCGGCGTAGTGATACGACTTTCCGCATTCCTTTGTCATGTCAATGAAGTGCCATTCGTCGCGCTTTTTCTTTTCGCTGAATCGGGTCTCCCAGCGGCCGAAAGCAAAGAAAGTCTCTTTTACCAAAAGCCGGTCTCCGGGCTGGCCGCGTGGGCAGCGGATGTGCTCAACATCGCGAGGCGTCAGGCGTGCGCCTCCGCCACAAGTGCCGCAATACCAACGGTCGCCCTCTGACATCCATTGCGCGGCAGTGCCGCTGCAGCAGCAGTCAATGAAACCCAAGCCGCGCGGCTTCACCACTCGCCTGGTCTGATTCTTCCTGCCCTCAAGAATGGCTTTGACCATCGGCGCACTGAAAATGACCGGCCGCTCTTTGATTAACTCGGCGACTGTCATGGCGCCACCCCAAGTTCAGTCAAAGGCCCCTCAAAACACTCATGCACGAGGGACTGGAATTCGTTTCGTGTATTTTCTCTAGCGCTTTTACAAGCCTCCCAAGTAGCCGCCAAAGTAGCTTCCCTCGCGGCCTGCATAGCCCCCCTCGCGGCTTCCCAAGCTTTTGTACTAGTAGCCTCCCAAGCCGCCAAACTAGCGGCATCCCAACTAGTAGAAGCGCTCCACGGAGCATTTCTAGCTTCGTCCCGAGTACTTTCATCGCCCGTTATTAAGTACTTCCGCACTACTTTGGGGGCATTCCATAAATCCAAAACACTACGTGCCTGTATCCGGGCGAAATTTCGGAGCAAACCAGTTACATCTTTTCTTGCAATGATCTTGCGTTCAGAAGCAACAACTTTGTCACTGTTGTGCGGGACTATTTTCCCCGCCAGCTCGACAAGGCACAAAGTGCTCCCAGGGGCGTACATCAGCGCATCGAGCGGATGCTTTGAAGCGTGCAGCCCAAACTTGCAAGGGACTACAGGACCACCGTGGATTAACCATTCACCATCCGCGGGTATGTCCCTCCCGTCTCTTAACTTGTCGCCGACGAAATGCCAAGCGAATGTTTTCATGACGCACTGCCTTTCTGTGTGTCGTTATTTGACTGCGGCGAGCGCCGGTTCCAGGCTTTAATAGCGCGCGACCGCGCTTCGTCATCTTCTACTTTAGGACTTGGCCTAAGGTCAGTCCTAATGCACTCAGTCCCTTTTGCGCGGCAACTTCTGCACTCCACAAACCACCATACCGAAAAGTGAGGGGACTTGTACTGACGCGCTTCTAAAATTTCGCCCCCGCAGAACGGGCACGGTTTGAGTTCGTCAGTCATGGGGGCGACTCCTTTACTAGCGCCACCGGGACTCGGCGGATGGCTACGGCAGCGATTTTTAGGCTCTTGTGGCCGTAGTACTGGTAGCCGCTGGAGAAGTCGCAATCCCAGGCAAACGAGGCATCCGGTTCGTGCGTTTCGCTGGACCAATGACAGACCGGCAGCAGTTGCGGCTTGCAGTTGGCGTAGAGCAGGGGTTGCTCTTGACGATTCGGCAGCTCGCCGCCAACAGATTTGGCCCATTCAACCGCGTCATACCAACCGAGTAGTGCCTCAGGACGCGGAGCCATCAAGACAATGTGATAGTCCTCCCCATCACTGAGTCGTATCCCTGCGTAGTGCTCGCCAGGCTCCAGCGCTATCTTCACTTCGGGTATATGCCGAATTGTTGGCATGGCCTGCGACTCAAATTTTTCAATGAGTGTCAAAAGCTCGGCTTGGCGATCTTGGATTTGTTGCAGTGTGATATTCATGACTAACCCCTCAACGCTGGCACAAGTTCTTCACCAGTTCGAATGTAGTCCGTGAAAGTCAGTTTCACAGTGAAGCCGGACTCCCCTTTATCTATTCGCGGTTGTTTCTCATAAAGAGCTGTTGACAAACATCCGCCGAATTTGTCCAGTAAAACCTGCAAATATCTGTGAGTCACCACAGGTTCAGAGATTGGCTGGACTACTTCAAAACCTTCACAATCTCTGCGAATCGTTCGGTCGCCGCCTCCACTTGAACGTAGCCATAAAGTTGCATATTTCACCTTTAAACAGTCAATGACCCAAACGTCACCGGAAGAGTCCCGCACCAAGTCCCCCGGCTGCGCCTCAGAAAACGGCTTGTCTAGTACTCTGTATTTAGTCATTTGATTCCTGCCTTCTCAAGCGCCTGCTCACGCGCTTGGTTTATTTCAGTCATCCGGGCGGCGCTGCCCCCTTTGTCCGGGTGATGCTGACTCGCCAGCGTGCGATAAGCAAGCCTAATCTCGTCGGCTGATGCGCCCGCATGCAGGTCAAGCACTTCCCAGCATGTGCGATGCGCGCCAGGCGCTGGCAGTGCCGTGAAGCCAGTAAACGCACGCTCAAGAATCGACGCGCCGCCGTGGCGCTCGATGGCGCGCATTGCATCCAACGTTGCCGCAACGGCTGCGAGGTTGTCTGCTACTGTGCTGTAACGATCAATCGCGATGCACCGTGCCGCGCAGTTGGCTTGCCGCCAGTAAACGGCCGCGCCGGGGTCATCTGGTTCTTTTAGGCCGCTGCGTGGAAGGCCATCAAGCCGCGTCTGGACGTTCGTGCTGATCACAACATCGTCCCGAGCGATGGAAAGCTTTTCAAGCTCCTTCAAAACTCGATTTACACCGTCGCTCACTGATAGCGGTTGTTGCCCAGTGCGCTTTGTGGACCATGGTCGCGTGCTGAAGCGGCCATCCGCTCGCCGCAAGGCGGGGGTGCGTTTCCAGCCCGTTGGCCATGCAAGAGGGTATGCAGCGATGCTCATTTAATGCCTGCCTTCTCAAGCGCATCCGCCGCTTCTTGCATGAGTCTGTCGACCTGTGAAAATGTGTGAAAAAACTTGACCTCGTATTCATCTTCAACCCAGTCCGGCAAAGTCCTCCTGTATTGCAGCAACCACAGATTTGCAGCTTCCTCGGGGTGGTCAAAATTCGAGGCGCTGAATTCTTTGATCCAATGAACGGTGTCATTGGCTTGCACTCGCCATTCGTCTACCCCTTGGCTCGCAGCGCGCAGCCGCTCAACGAGTGATGCAGTGCCTGCGGTTTGTTCGGTCGGTTGTTTAGTCATGGCTTGCGGTCACTTGATCTGGAGGTTACGGCACTGTTCAAGATGCGCGCCTGGGACAGCCTTTCCTTGCTTGAGTGCCGCCGCAATAGCTGCCTTGTCGGGCGCAGGTGGTGGCGGCTCAGGGGTGCGCATATATTCATCTGGCACCAAGTCTTGTGCGTCGATGACGACCGCGCTTGATGGGCGCCACGTAATCTTCAGTTCCGGCCCTTCAATCTTGTCAATGCCAGCCGCCTCAAGGTTGCGGGACAAGTATTCGCGCATGGCGTTGGCCCGACTCTCAATGGCCTTTGCTCGGTCTGCCATTTCCTTCGCGCGTTGCTTGCAGGCCGCTGCGGTTGCGTCCAGGCTCAAGTAAAACTTAGCGACGTTCGTTGCCTTGACTTCGAGTGCGCCGGACAAGCCCTCAAGCGTGTCGGCAATGGTTTGCGCATCGAGATCGAGGTTCGACAGCGTTTCGGCGGCTGACTTGAAGTCAGCAGCGATTTCGTAAAGTGTCAGTGCGCTCATGAGTAGTCCGATTTAAAAAGGCACATCGTCATCGGGCAATTCCTCTGCGGCCTTCGATGTTGGCTTGGCTAATGGCTTTGCGAGAAGGCGCGCAGGCGGGTTCTTCGGTGCATTCTTTGCGGTGAAAGCAAGCCGCATGTACTTACCTTTTTGCCCCTCTTTTAGCCATGCCGAAATCCAGTACTCGACGCCATCAACCTCAGCGGTGCCTTTGTAGTCGGGTTGTTGATCTCGATCCTTGTCGACGTTTTTGAACAAAGCGCCGGACATGTTGTTGTCGTAATTGCTCATGCTGTTGTGACATCCTCAATGGCTGATTTCATGCGGTCTTTGATGGCGGTTAGGGTCAAGATGGCATCCCCGTCTTCAGCCGCCCTCAGTTCTTTGTAGATTGCTGCCCACATCGTCTGCAATTCTTTTAACGTTTCGCAACTCTCTAGGGCTATCGCGTGGCTTTCGATCAAGTCAGTACGTCGCTCCTGCTGAGCTTTGTCGGCAAAGTGCTCCTTGGCCTCGGCCACGTACTTGCTGTCGTCCCATCGGCCACTAAAAATGTCTCCCGCAAAGCCAATTATTGAAAGGCACTTGACCATGCCGTCTGTCACTGACTTTTTGCCGGCGTCTTCATCGACGATCAAATCGCCCTTACTCGACTTGTAGGCGGCTTTTGTTCCACCCATTTGATCGAATGTCTCCGACCTTTTGCCGTCGAGGAGGTACCACACAGAGACAACCGCGACGTGGAGCACGTCGGTGTCGCTCATGCGCTCAAAACGCTCGGACTTAACTTCAACGCCCCACCCAATGCCGACCGGGCCAAACGCTTCCGTGGCGCGTTCAATCAGCCAATAAGGCTTTGGGCTGTTCCCCTGGTAATTCTTGCCCGTTATTGGCTTGACGGCTTTTGGGTCGGTCATGCATACCAACTGCCACAACGCTTTGTTTTTCATGATTAAAACGGCACTCCGCGTATTGCAATGTTGTAAGCAGCGCGCAGTGAAGCGCCTTTGCCGTGGTGGCGTGAATACATGCGATACATCAATACAAAATCAGCAGCCTTCCTGGCCGCACACCGAAGTCGTCCGGGCCTGGTGGCCGGTTTCACAGGGTTCAGCCCTTGCGGCCCAAATGCTTCTGACAGCGTGCGGGGGTAGTTCTTGTGTGTATCGTTGTATTGGACGTACTCAGGCTCCCGTTGAGTGCTTGAGTAAATGGCAGCAGTTGCTTGGTTCGTTTGCATGCTCACAGCCCCAGGAAAATTGCGACAGGCAACGCAATCAACAGCAGCAGCCCAAATCGCTCGACGAGTGCAAAGCCCTTGTCTTCAATTGATCCGCCGACTTGTGGCCATATGGTGTCGAATGGCTTCAATGCCTCATCCATCAGGTGGCGCTGCCACGCTTCTTCGGCGAGTGCTGCGGTTGCGTCGTGTTCGTTGGCTCTCATGACGAAATCCCCTTAATCAAAAAAATCGTTATCACCACAGACAGCCAAATTGCAGTTCCACCAATAAGTCCGTTTACAAAGCCTTTCATCGTTTTGTCTGGCTTTGGCGCGCCATTCCCGGCAGGCGGATCAAGTAGCTCTTTAATCACCACGATTGCCCCTTTCAGCCGTTGTTTGCTTCCACATGCTGGCCGCGCGTGCTGCACCAGCCCATGCGTCTTCAGCAGCGCGGTAAGTCGCGTATGCAAACTCTTCTTGCCACTCGCAGGAGTTGAATTCATCGCTGACTGCATCAAAGGCAATCTCTGCCAGCTCGGCCACTTGTTGAAGCAGCTCGGCAACCTGTTTA
>JANXMO010000224.1 GCA_025354615.1 Burkholderiales bacterium
CGCTTGAGCACGTCGCGGGCAAACAGCATCAGCTGCCGGTCGGGGTAGATGACCTGGCCATCCTTGGTCACCACGCCCAGGCGGTCGCCGTCGCCGTCGAAGGCCAAGCCAATTTCGGCGTCACTGGTTTTGACCGCGTGGATCAGGTCGGCCAGGTTTTCCAGCTTGCTGGGGTCGGGGTGGTGGTTCGGAAAATCGCCGTCGACTTCCGAATACAGCTCGGTGACTTCGCAGCCCAGCGCGCGCAGGATGGCCGGTGCCGAGGCGCCGGGAATGCCGTTGCCGGAATCGACGACGATCTTCATCGGCCGCTTCAGCTGGGCATCGTTGGCAATCCGCGCGCTGTATTCCGGCACGATGTCCATCGTTGCCGAGCGGCCGGCGCCGGTGGTGTAGTCCTCGGCTTCCATGCGGGTGCGCAGCTGCTGGATTTCATCGCCGTAAATGGCGCGGCCGGCCAGCACCATCTTGAAGCCGTTGTAGTCCTTCGGGTTGTGGCTGCCCGTCACCATGATGCCGCTGCGACAGCCGCGCCGCGCACGTGTGGCGGCCACGTAATACAACATCGGCGTGGTCACGGCGCCCAGATCAACCACATCCAGGCCGGTGGACGCCAGGCCGCGGATCAGCGCCTTGACCAGCTTGGGGCCTGACAGCCGGCCATCCCGCCCCACGGCCACCGCACGTTCGCCTGCCGCCACCGCGGCGCTGCCGAAGGCCCGGCCCAAGTGCTCGGCAAAGCGTTCGTTGAGGGTTGAACCGACGATGCCGCGGATGTCGTAGGCCTTGAAGTTGGACGCGGTGACTCGCATGCTGTGGTTCCGGTGTTGAAAGTGCGCGCATTGTAGAGAGACGATTTCGCCTGCCAGGCCCCTGCTTGCGGTGTCCGGGCGACATGTCCGAAAACGGCCAGCAGTGGTTTTTCACGCCGACATAATGGCCGCCATGGACGAAGACGCCGCCTACCGCGCGCTGTGCGCCCGCGATGCGCGGCTCGACGGACTGCTGTACATCGGCGTTACCTCCACCGATATCTACTGCCGCCCGGTCTGCCGCGTGCGCACGCCGCGGCGTGGCAACTGCCGCTTCTTCACGACGGCTGCGCAAGCCGAGGCTCAAGGCTTTCGCCCCTGTTTGAAATGCCGGCCTGAGCTGGCGCCGGGCGCCGGCCACGCTTGGTCGGTGATGGATGCGTCGTGCACGCTGGCGCGCCAGGCCGCCCGACAACTGGACGCGCAAGCCGCGGCGGGCGAAGCGCCCAGGCTCGCGACCCTGGCGGCGCGGCTGGGCATCAGCGACCGCCATTTGCGCCGCATTTTTATGGCCGAACACGGCGTCACACCGCTGCAATACCTGCAAACGCGGCGCCTGCTGCTGGCCAAACAACTGTTGACCGACACCCGCCTGCCGGTCGCCCAGGTCGCGCTGGCGAGTGGCTTTCAAAGCCTGCGCCGCTTCAATGCCGCGTTTGCCAGCCACTACCGGATAAACCCGGCGCGGCTGCGCCAAGCCAGCGAACCGGGCCGCGCCTGCGGTAACGCCCAAGCGCCGCTGATACTGACGCTGGCCTACCGCACGCCATTCGACATCACCTCCCTGCTGCGTTTTTTCGCGCAGCGTGCAGTGCCTGGCGTCGAAACCGTCAACCTGACGACCGCCGCGCCAACCGTGCAGCGCTGCCTGCGCGCCGGCGTCGTGTCGGCACGGCCGGGCTGGCTGGAAGCGGTCTTCGAGCCGGCCCGCGCGCAGGTGCGGCTGCGCTACAGCGCCGATTGGGCGCATGACAGCGCGCAGGTCATGGCCGCCGTCCGGCGCTGGCTGGACCTGGACGCACGGCCGGCGCTCATCGATGCAGCTTTGGCCGGCCTGCCGGGCGAGGCCGGCCTGCGCTTGCCGGGCAGCCTGGACGCCTTCGAGGCCGCCGTGCAGACGGTGCTGTTCGACCGCCGCCTGGCCAGCGGCACGGCACGGCGGCTGGCCGGTCGCCTGGCCAGCCACTTCGGCGAGCGGCTCGCGGCGGCCGCGGCGCCACCCTGGGTTGATGCTGGCGCGGCTGAAGGCGGCCGCTTGTTTCCGGCGCCAATGGTGCTGTCGCAGGCCGGCGCTGGCGCACTTGTTGCGGTTGGCCTCGATGCGGCGCGCGCTGCCGCGGTTGCCGCGCTGGCGCACGCTTGGCCCGAAGTGGCGGCGCTGGCGCTGCCCTGGCAGCCGGTTCAGGCTTTGCTGGAGCGGCTGCGCACATTGCCTGGCATTGGCCCAAGCATGGCGCAGCGCATCGCCATGCATGCCTTCAGCTGGAGCGACGGCTTTCCGCCGGCCGATGCGGTGCTGCTCGCTGCGCTGCGGCGCCAGCCCGCATCGCCGCTGCGCCCGGCCGATGCGGATACGCTGGCAAATGCCTGGCGGCCGTGGCGCTCCTACGCCGCGCGACGACTTTGGAACGAACGGGAAACATCCACATGACACTCAACACCCCGGCAGCCGGCTGCACAGCCGATGCCATCGCCAGCGTCACCCGCCTCACGCCTTTGAGCCGGCGCTGCACGGCGCAGCGGCGCCTTGAATCGCCACTGGGGCCGCTGCTGCTGGCGCGCAGTTCGCAGGGGCTGGCAGGCGTTTGGTTCGCGGGGCAGAAACACCATCCCGGCGAATGGGCGGTGCCAGAGGTGTCAGAGGTGTCAGACGATCCGCTGCTGCGCGAGGCGGCGCTGCAAATCACCGCGTACTTTGCCGGTCGACACCGCGTGTTCGATCTGCCGCTCGATGCGCTGGGCACGGCGTTTCAACAACAGGTGTGGGCGGCGCTGCGCTGCCTGGCGCCGGGGCAGACGTGCAGCTACGGTGAGCTCGCGAAACGGCTGGGCCGGCCCGCAGCCGTGCGCGCCGTGGCGGCGGCAATCGGCCGCAACCCGTTGTCGATCGTCGTGCCCTGCCACCGCGTGCTGGGCGCGGGCGGCGCGCTGACCGGCTATGCCGGCGGCCTGGCGCGCAAACAGGCTTTGTTGCAACTCGAAGGCGCATGGGTGGGAGGCCGAGTGACGCCACGCCGATGAACGCCGCAAGCGTTGCCGAGCTGCTGGCGCTGGCGCTGCTGTGGGGCGCGTCTTTCCTGTGTGTGCGGCTGGGCGCGGCGGAGTTCGGCGCCGTGGCATTGGCTGGCAGCCGGGTGGTCGGCGCGGCTGTGCTGCTGCTGCCGCTGCTGGCGCTGTCAGGCCGGCTGAGCGCGCTGCAAACGCATTGGCGGCCGCTTTTATGGGTCGGCATCACCAATTCGGCCATCCCTTTTCTTTGCTACTGCTATGCCGCGCTGTCGATCAGCGCCGGCCTGTCGGCCATCTTCAATGCCGCCACGCCGCTGTTCGCCGCGGTGATTGCCTGGGCTTGGTTGGGCGAGCGGCCGACACGGCTGCGCACGCTGGGCTTGTTCATCGGCTTTGCGGGGGTGGCGGGGCTGGTGTGGCATCAGGCCACTTTCAAGCCGGGTGGCT
>JANXMO010000314.1 GCA_025354615.1 Burkholderiales bacterium
GGCTTGAACAGCGCCCGCAGCCAAGAGCTTTTCTCTCGATTGCGAATACGCACTGTCGAAACAATGCCACTACGCCATGCCCGCTTCGCGGTGCAGACGCTGTGGAGCCACATCGTGTTCTCGCAAATCATTTCTCACCTGCGCCAGTCTCTTGAAGCGTCCAAAGGGCCGCAACGCCTGGCCGAACGCGTTGAAGTCTGTCCACCTTCATTGGGTCGCACCGCGCCCGGGCACACGCTGGGGCTGCGGGCCTGGATCGCCACCTCGTTTCTTGACAGCACCAGCGCCACGCCGCATCGCGCGCAACACCAGCCCGTGCTGCGCGCCACGCCTCTGGCGGCGGTGCGTGATGAATTTGTTGCCGCGATTGCCGGCACCGGCGGCAACAGTGAGGCGGGCTTGGCCGACCGCATCAACACCGCCCGCTCGCTGCGCGAACTGTGGCATCTGCGTACCGACGTCTATACGCTGGTGGCGACGCAAGTCAACGAAGCCGAGGCACAGCAACGGCTGCTGCGCTTGAACCGTCACTTCCCGACCCGGGCCAACCGGTCGGCGACGGCGTGAAGCTGCTGCGCCGAATTCCGTTGAGCCGACGCTGACCATGCACGCTTCGTTGTTCCCTTCCTCCGCCGCATCAAACAGCGCCATCAAACCCTGGCCGCTGACAAATGAGTTTTTCGATTCCTCACGCCTGGCGCGCATACGGGCCCGGCACCACTTCGTTCAACTGAAATTGGCTTTCATGCGCGCCAGCGCTGATGTGGAAGGCGAGTTGGGCGTGCTGTTGCAACGTCGTGTACGACTGGCCGAGCGGGCAGAGGATCTGTGGCGCCTGCGCGGTGTGCTGCTGGGAGCGCTGCCACCGGGCTGTGAAGGCAGCGCCATGCACCATCGGGCGCTGCAATGTCCCGCTGCGATGACGCCGCCCCGGTAGAGGTGGCGGCAAATTGTCAGCGCGCGCCTAAAAAGTCCCGCTTGCCCAAATCAACGCCGTTGTGACGGAGCAAGGCATAAGCCATGCTGACGTGAAAAAAGAAATTGGGCAACACAAAGTACTGCAGATAAGCGACGCCTTTGAAACGCGCCGGTTCCGCGCCGCGCATCGGCACGGCAATGTCGTTGTCTTCGGTGCCGTCAATTTCCGATGCAGGAACCGTGGCGATGTAGTCGATGGTCTTGGCAATCCGCGCCTTGAGTTCGGCCAACGTGGTTTCGTTGTCTTCGAATTTAGGTGCATCCACGCCTGCCAGCCGCGCAACACCAAACTTGGCGGCATCGCACGCAATCTGAATCTGCTTGGTGAAGGGCAGCATGTCGGGTGCCAGCCGGGCGGCCAACAACACGCCTGAGTCAAATTTTTTCGTGGCGGCATGCGCTTCGGCTTTGTCGAGCACCGACACCAGACTGCCGAGCGTCTTGAGAAAGATCGGCACGCTGGCCGAGTACATGGACATGGGTGACGTGGTGGGCATGGTCAATTCCGGAGTTGAGGGCACTGCGCTGACAAGCTGGTTGCAAGCAACGCCGTAACGGATGCTACTGCGCAGCCAACGGGCACAATCGAACGGCTGCAACCCAAGCCTGCGACCGCCCCGTGAACATCATCATTCTTGACGACTACCAGGATGCCGTCCGCAAGCTGAAGTGCGCCTCCAAGCTGGAGCCGCTCAATGCCAAGGTGTTCACCAACACCGTCAAGGGCATCGGTCAGCTGTCTGTGCGCCTGCGCGACGCCGACGTGCTGGTGCTGATCCGCGAGCGCACGCAATTTCCCCGTCAGCTGCTCGAAAAACTGCCCAAGCTCAAACTGATCGTGCAAACCGGCCGTGTGGGCTCGCACATCGACCTGGAAACCTGCACGCGGTTGGGCATCCTGGTGTCCGAAGGCAGTGGCTCCCCCGTGGCGCCGGCTGAGTTGACCTGGGCCTTGACGATGGCTGCAATGCGCCGGCTGCCGCAGTACATCAGCACCTTGAAACACGGCGCTTGGCAGCAGTCGGGTTTGAAGTCGGCGTCAATGCCGCCCAACTTCGCCGTCGGCATGGTGCTGCAAGGCAAAACTTTGGGCATCTGGGGTTATGGGCAGATCGGCCAGTTGGTGGCGGGTTATGGCCGGGCATTCGGCATGAAGATCACCGTGTGGGGCAGTGAAGCCTCGCGCGAGCGGGCGCGTGAAGATGGCTTGATTCCCGCGCCCAGTTGCGAATCGTTTTTCGAGGCGTGCGATGTGTTGTCGCTGCACCTGCGGTTAACGGATGCGACCCGCGGCATCGTGACGCCTGAATTACTGGCGCGCATGAAACCGACGGCGTTGCTGGTCAATACATCGCGCGCAGAACTGATCCAGGAAGGTGCGCTGGTCTCGGCGCTGAACCGCAGCCGCCCCGGCATGGCGGCTGTCGACGTTTTCGAGAGCGAACCCATTTTGCAAGGCCACCCGTTGCTGCGGCTGGAAAACGCTGTTTGCACACCGCACATCGGCTATGTCGAGCAAGACAGCTATGAGATGTACTTCAATGCCGCTTTCGACAACGTCATCCACTTCATGCAAGGCCAGCCCACGAATCTGGCCAATCCCGAAGCCTTGAAAGACGCCCGCTTGCACGCGGTTCCGGCAGAAGGGACGCAGGGCACGTTGCTGACAAAACAACGCCCGCGTTGAGGCGTTGCAACGCGTGGTTTCAGGTCAATGCGTCGGCTACGAAGGCCGGCAGTTCGGTCAAGTCGCGCGCCACCTCCAGCGGCAAGTCTTCCCAATCGGCACGTGCGATCCAGACCTCGCACAGCCCGACGGCGGTGGCGCGCACCCGCACGGTCAATGGCAAATCGGGCTGAGCATCGGGCGAGGCCATCAACACCGGCGTGCCGCCAGTAGCTGACTCCAACACCATCACGGCACAGCCGTCGGCCTCGCCAGAAGCAGCCCGGTGCGGCTCGATGATGGCAAACACCGTGAAACCATGGCGCGCTGCACAGGATTGCAAACGTCGCAAGGTTTCGCCAACGTTGTAGCGACTGGCTACCGTGTCAATCCGCTGCGGCGCTGCCGCGTTGCGTTCGCCGGCCGCAACGGCACGGCCACTGCCCACCGCTGTCATCACGACTGCAAAACAGCCCGTCATCCAGAATCGAAAGGGTCGTTTCATGGCCGGCTCCTGTGAGATTCGACACAGAAGGATGCACTTTGTAGATGACGACAGTGTGTCGAATTGCAATGAAATGTTTCAACTGCGTTGGCGGCGGGTCTCGTACAACGCAATCCCGCAGGCCACCGACACATTCAGGCTTTCAACCGCGCCGCGCATCGGTAAATGCACCAGTGCGTCACAGGTTTTTTCGGTCAATTGCCGCAAACCGTGGCCTTCAGCCCCCAACACCAGGGCAATCGGGCCTTGCAAGTCAGCTTCGAAAAGTGATTGCTGG
>JANXMO010000371.1 GCA_025354615.1 Burkholderiales bacterium
GAAATTTCTCCCGGCCGCGGCGGCGAACCACCGCCCACCAGCGCTGCGGACGAAGCGCTGTGGTGCGGCGAGCGGCAGGGGCGTTGCGCCCAGCGGGCACTGTCGAACATCCCCGTCAAGCTCAACACCGCAGCCGACTCCAGCGCCTGCGCCTCGTTCAATGGCGGCAAAACGCTGGCAAAGCGCTGCGCCAGCATCGATTTGCCCGTGCCGGGCGGTCCCACCATCAAGGCACTGTGAGACCCGGCGGCCGCCACTTCCAGCGCCCGTTTCGCGGCCGACTGGCCCTTGACGTCGCGCCAGTCCGACATCGAGGGCGCAGCGGCGAGAGCCGCGGGTGGACATGCCAATGGCAGCGGCTCGCGCAATTCCGCGCCGGCTGGCAGCAGGGCACGCACGACGTCCAGCAGATGCCGCGCCGGGTGCACCACCAATCCGCTGACACGTGCGGCTTCCAGTGCGCTGGCTTGCGGCAGAACCCAGGCGCGGGTTTCACCGCGGCGGCGCCGCGCCAGCGCCATTGCGAGCGCACCGCGCACCGGCCGCAATTCACCAGCCAATGACAGCTCCCCCCCAAATTCATAAGCCGCCAACTGCTGCGCATCGATCTGCGCACTGGCGGCCAGAATGCCCAGGGCAATCGGCAGGTCGAACCGGCCGGACTCTTTGGGCAGGTCGGCTGGCGCCAGATTGACCGTGATGCGCTTGTTGTGTGGGAATGCCAACCCGCTGTTGAGCAGCGCCGCCCGCACCCGCTCGCGCGACTCCTTGACTTCGGTATCGGCCAACCCCACCAGCGTAAAACTGGGCAAGCCGTTGGCCAAATCGACTTCGACCATGACGTCCGGTGCATTTAATCCGTCCAGAGCGCGACTGTGGACCACTGCCAGTGACATTCGTGTTCTCCATCCGGCAGGTGGGTGGCGGTTTTTGGGCAGCCGGGTTGGCTTTGATTGTGCGGTGCTCTATGTCTTCTTCCGCCACTGCCAGCACAGCCGTGAATCAAGCAGGTAATGCACTAAAAAGGGGCAGCTACGCACCATTTGAATCACTCGGGGCTTCCATCTGGTCAAAACACCGACCAGAACGGATGGCATAAAAGCTGCGTTGGTCCGGCTTCGATCCCACTTCTCTGGAAGACGCCTTTTATGACGAGCCCCTCCTCCTTCGCTCTTGTTTTCCTGGCGGCGCTGAGCGCCCTGCCCGTGGCCGTACAGGCCGAAGAGGCCAATCCGCTGTCGTTCAACATCAGCTTGACGAGTGAATACCGCTACCGCGGCATTTCACAAACCCGCTTCAAGCCGGCGCTGCAAGGCGGTGCGGACTACGTGTCGCCCAGCGGTTTCTACGTCGGCACCTGGTTGTCGTCGATCAAATGGATCAAGGACGCCGGCACGATTGCCAGTGTCGACACCGGCAGCGCCAACCTCGAATGGGACTTGTACGGCGGCTACAAGGGCGAAATTCGCAAAGACTTTGGTTATGACGTTGGCCTGCTGCAATACGTCTACCCCGGCAACAACTATGACCGGATTCCTGGCGCCAAGAATGCGAACACGACGGAGCTGTATGGCGCACTGAACTACGGCGTGGCCTTGTTGAAGTACTCGCACAGCCTGACGTCGTTGTTCGGCACGGCGGACACGGCCATTGGCAAGACCAGCCGCAACAGTGGCTACCTCGAGGCCAGCGCGGCCTTTGACGTCGGCAGCGGCGTGACGATCACACCGCACATTGGCTACCAGCGCGTGGCCAATTTCAGCAATGCTTCTTATACCGATTACTCCGTGACGGCCGCCAAGGACTGGGTCGGCTTCACCTTCAGCGCGGCAGTCGTGGGCGCTGACGTCAAAAAGGTCAACGGTGTGCCGGCCTACGCCTCGCCCTCGCAAAAAGATCTGGGCGACACCCGGCTCGTGGTAGCGATCAAGAAGACGTTCTGAATTCACCTACCTGGGGGAGATGATCATGAAAATGGTGACCGCCA
>JANXMO010000376.1 GCA_025354615.1 Burkholderiales bacterium
CACCACAATGCTGCCGGTCTGCGGCGACACGACGACGTTGCGGCCTTCTTTCTCGCCGATCAGCAGCTTGATGGTGGCTTCGATGTCGGCCCACAAGTCGTTGCGCTGCGAGGTGCTGACGTGGCTGGATTCCGCGCCGCCCCCGCCGCCGCCCGATGACGATGAGCCGCCACTGCTGCTGTTGCCGCCGCCCGTGCCGCCACTGCTATTGCCGCCGCCCGACGAGCTACCGCCGCCGCTGCCGGTGATCGAGCCGCTGACCACGCGCAACTCGCTGCGCCCGGTGCGGTTGAACTGCGGGTAATCGACGGTGAAGATGCGGGTTTGCAGCTGCGCCGGCCCGACCAGGATGTGCCGGCCGACCACGCGGTATTCCAGCGAGTGCAGCTCGCGCATCAAGTCAAGCGCTTCGCGCAGCGTGACGTTGCGCAGCGCAATGCTGATCGGCCCCTTGACGGCCGGGTCGACCGCCACCGACAACGGCGTTTCATTGAGCAGGGCCATGAACACGACATCGGGCGAGGCATTGCTGAGCGAGATGGAAAAGCGCCGCTCGCCGCGGGCGGCAGGCGGCAAAAGGACGGCCAGTGCGTCCGGCCCGGCGCTGGCGGGGGTCAGTGGCAAGGGCACTGGCGAGGGCGCGGACAGGTCACCACGCGGGGCGAGCAGGTCGGCCTCGGCAACCGGCTTGAAGATGGCGGCCAGTGCAGGCAACAAAGGCGTGTTGCCCGGAGCTGACGGTGTGGCGTTGTTGCCGAACGTGATGCCGAGGCTTGACAAGGTCGAGCAGCCGCTCAATGCCAGCAGGGCGAGTGCCCAGCTCACATGCGCGGCAGTGGGGGAGAGGAGTCGGTTCATGGCGTGCGCACTTCCAGATCACGTTTTTTGACAGGGCGGCCGCTGCCGGCGGGCGAAGGAGCGGGGGTGGCGGCGGCCTCCAGCGGCGGCAACAGGTACAACAGCCGGCTGTTGGCGCCGCGGCCCAGGCGAACGGTGTTGGCGTCGATGGCGCTGATGGCGGCGCCATCCAGCGCATCGCCCACGCCCAGCCAGCGTTCGCCGATCAAAGCCTGCCAACGGTTGGTGCTGTCGCGGCGAATGGCGATCAGCGCGATGGCGGGCGCGGCCGGCGGCACGGCGGCATCCGCATCGCGCCGCGCGAGGTCATCGAACGCGCGCGGCGCGGGCACTGTGGCCACGGCGCTGCCGCTGTTGAGCGGGCGCATCGGGTCGGCCAGCGCCAGTGTGGCAAGCAGCAGGCTGGCGAACGCACTCGCAGCTGCAACCGCAGGAAAGCGGCGCGGCGTCACAAGCCGTCTCCCCAGCGCGGTGTCAGGCTCAGCACGTGTGCCTTCAGCGTCAGCTGGATGGCGGGCCACTTGGCGCCATCGAGCGCCAGCGTGTTCCATTGCAATGATTCCGCGTGGCGCTCGATCTGCGTCATCACCAGTTGCAGCTCTTCATAACTGCCGCTGACGGTCAGGGTGATGGGCAGCCGGTACATGCGCAGCGGGCCGCTGGCGATGACCACAGCGTTGTCATCGTTGGCCGGGGCGCTGGCGGCCGCGGCGGCGGCACTGATGCGCGGGCCTGAGGCGGCCGCTGCCGCACCGGTGGCGCCGGCAGAGGCGGTGTCGCCACCGAGCTGCAGCGACAGCAGTTGGGCCGACCCGACGGTGGCGATGACGGCGCGCAGCGCCTGTGGCAGCTGCGTGGCCTCGGCGGCGCGGCGGCGCAGCGCCTGCGCTTGTTTCTGTGCGGTTTGCAGGCGCTCGCGCAGCCGTGCTTCCTGTTGCGCTTGCGACAGCGCTTTGGCATCGCCACTGCGCGTCACCGCGCGGGCTTGCACCAGCTGGGCCTGCTGCTGCGCCACTTGCGCCTGCGCGCGCTTGACGCGCTTGGCCAGCGGCGCGGTCAACAGCGCGTCGCCGCCCATCACCAGCAGCGCCGTGGCGCTGCACGCGGCCAGCGCTTTTTCGCGCAGCGTGCGCTGGGTCCACCAGGCCAGGGCGGAGGCGGTTTTGATCATGGCGTGGTGGCCTTGTTGCCGCGCAAGGCGGTGGCGCGCAGCTGAAAGCGCAGTTGCGGCGCGGCTTGGGCATCCTGGCGAATCTCGATGCCGCGCGCCGGCACGGCGGCCAGGCGGTCTTGCTGTTCCCAGGCTTGCACGTAGCGGCCCAGTGCCTGCGGTGTGCGGGCCATGCCGTCGATGCGGGCGGCGCCGGCACGGTCGATTTCCGCCAGCGACACACTGACGTCCGCCGTGCCCAGCGCATCCAGCCGGTCCAGCCACTGCGAGGCCGACAAGCCGTTGCCGGCGTCGCCGCTGCTGGCGGCCAGTTCGGCTTCCAGCGTTTCCGCCTGGCGCAGTAAATCGGCCAGCACGGTTGACGACGCGGGTGGCGGCGGCAGGGCTGTGCGCTGCAGTTCGGCGGCCAGCGTGCGGCGTTGCGCTTCGGCGCGCTGCCATTGGTGCTGCAGCGTGAGGCCGTACACGCCCAGCGCGCCGGCGCCCAGCGACAGCAGCACGCCAGCGGCGAGCAGGCTGCGGTCTTTGCGGGGCAGCAGCCGGGCAGGGTCGAACAGCTCGATCATGAGGCGCCGGCTTCCATCAGCACGGCGGACGGCGGGGTCGCTGCACCGCTGTCGATCAACCGCCCGGCGGCCACGCAGGCCAGCGCGTTCAAGTCGTTGCCGCTGTTGCAGGCGGCCTGTGTGGCGGGGTCCATGTCCATCACCGTCGACAGGTCGAACAGCTGCGCCGACAACGGCAGCGCCAGCCGCACCGATTCACGCGCCGCCGGCGGCAGCGACGGCATCGACGCCAATACCCGCCGCACCGATAGCTGGATGGCCTGGCGCTCGAAATGGTCAGCGGTGCGCTGAATGTGCAACGCCAGGTGTTCCTCGAATTCCGCTTCGTCGCGCGGCTGGCGCACCGGCAGTGCCAGCGTGCGCAGCGCGCAAAAGCGGCCTTGCCACAGCAGGCCGATCGAAATGCCGGCGCCGATGAAGGCCAAGACCACGCAGCCGTCGTTGTCGCCAGCCGGCTGCAAAAGCGCCATGCCGCGCAGCGCACTGTCGCTGACGTCGATCGAACGGATCTTGACACCCACCGCCGCCAGCCGCGCCACGTGGCCTTGCGCCACGGTTTGCCGGCAGGCCACGGCCAGCACCTGCGGGCGCAGCGCTTCGTTGATGCGCGGCAGCGTCAGCGCGGTGACCAGCAGCTGCTGGGCATCGATCTCCAGCGCTTCGCCCAGCGGCCAGCGCACCGCCATGGCCAGCTCGGCGTCGGGCACTTCGGGTTTGTCCAGCGTCATCAGGTGGCGCTCTTCTGCGCCCAGCACCAGCACCGCCTGGCTGGCGTCGAACAGCAGCTTGTCACGCGCCAGGTCAGCCAGCGTGCCCTCGGCCATGCCGGCCAGCTGCAGCCGGCCGTTGGGCTGCACCTGCACCCGCACCGCCCGGCATGTGTCGCCGACTTGCACCGCGGTGACGGCATGCGCCCCCGGTGGCGGCGAAGACGACAGCCAGCGCGCCCAGGGGCGGGGCGTGCCACGCCAAAGCGAGGGAAAAGCGGAGCGCAGGGCGAAGGCCATGGCGCGATGGTGCAATCCCTGAACATGGCCTGAAACGCCGATATTCGGCGTGTTTACCGGGCTTTTCGCACACGGTGGGCGGGGGTTGGCCCGCTAAGCCGGCCGCTCAATCGGTCAGCCAACTCCGCGCCAAGGCCTCCGCCGCTTCGATGCCGTCGACCGCCGCCGACATGATGCCGCCGGCATAGCCCGCGCCTTCGCCGGCCGGGTACAGGCCGCGCACGTTGA
>JANXMO010000382.1 GCA_025354615.1 Burkholderiales bacterium
CGCACGGGTTGTGCTTCGAGGCCGTGCTGCCCTGAGCGTTTGCGGCGCCGTCAGTGGTCACAGCGCCCACACACGCAGCGGCTGCTTCATGCGGCCGGCCTGCTGCTCGACCTCGCACACCGTCCTTTTTGAAGCGACTGGATGGCGCACAAGCCGCTGCCCAAGCCGCTTGACTTTGCCCCGATCGAGCCAGTCAACCGGCCAATGGCATTTTTTGCCATTGCATGCTATCTCTGCTAGGCTGACCATCATTCACGGAGGTGTCCGCATGGAGAGCATGAACATTTCGCTGCCCCAGCCGCTGAAGCAGTTCGTCGACGGGCAGATTTCGACCGGGCGCTACAGCAGCGCCAGCGAGTATGTCCGCGAGCTGATCCGCGCCGACGAGAAGCGCAAGATCGGAGAGGAACTTGAAGCCCGGTTGCTCGAAGGTCTGCGCAGCCCCGAGAGCGAGTGGACCAAAGCTGACTTGAAGGCGATCCGCAGCGAGGCTTTAGCGCGCCTGCAGGCGCGTAGCAAAGCCAAGCCCTGATGCCGATCGTCTACCAGCGCGCGGCAGCCAGGCGCGACCTGGTGGATCATTTCGTGTACTTGGCCGAAAACGTGAACCTCGACACGGCGGAACACTTCCTCGTGCAGGCCGAGACGACTTTCGACGATCTGGCCCGGGAACCGAAGATCGGCACGCCGCTCATCCTCCAGTCGCCGGAACTGACGGGCTTGCGCAAATGGCGGGTCAAAGACTTCGACAACTACCTGATTTTCTACATGCCGCGCGCCGAGGGTGTTTCAATCGTGCGCGTGCTGTATGCGGCACAGGACTGGTGGGGGTTGCTTGGGATCGACGCGTAGTGCGACCAAAGAGAGGGTGAATCCTTCTTCTGAGAATAGAGAGTCACTTGCGCTGCAGGCCCTGGCCCCTTCAAGGCCGCCGCGGCGCCGCCAACGGCCACAGCGCCCACACGCGCAGCGGCTGCTTCATGCGGCCGGCCTGCTGCTCGGCTTGTTCGCCCCAGCCCCAGAAAAAATCGGCGCGCACGCCGCCGGTGATGGCGCTGCCGGTGTCTTGCGCCATCACCAGGCGGCGCAGCGGCGTGCGGCCGAGCGGCTCGGTGGTGTCGAGCCACAGGGGTGTGCCGTAGGGCACGCTTTGCGCGTCGACCGCGACCGAGCGGCCGGGCGTCAGCGGCACGCCTTGGGCGCCGCGCGGGCCGGCGTTGACATCCGGCAGCGGTTCTTCGTTGAAGAAAACCACCCTGGGGTTGGCCCACAGCATTTCGTTGACGCGGCGCGGGTTGCGCTGCGCCCAGGCTTTGATGGCCGGCCAGTTGGCCTGGTCGACTCGTAGTTCGCCTTGTTCGATCAACCAGCGGCCGACCGATTTGTAGGGCTGGTCGTTGTGGCCGGCAAAGGCCACGCGCACGTTTTTGCGGCTGCCGTCTGGCTCGGTGATCGTCAGCCGGCCCGAGCCCTGGACTTGCAGCAGCAGCACGTCGAGCGGGTCGGCCATATAAGCGAGTTCGCGCCCGCGCAGCGTGGCCTGGGCGCTGGCCACGGTGTCGAGCTGCTGACGCGTCCAGTACGGCCGGCGCTGGGCCAGGTCGGCCGGCGGCGCGTGCAGCGGCACGCGGAAGTCGCCGCGCGGCGTGCGTGTGGCCTCCACCCAGGGCTCGAAATAGCCGGTGATCAAGCCCAGGTCATTGCCGTCGGCCGCTTCCACACGATACGGCTGCAGCCGCGCCTGCAGCCAGGCGCGCGCCGCCGTGTCATCGGCAGGCGTGGTGCGCTGGGCTTCGCTGCACAGCGCGGCCCAACCAGCGGCGGGGCGGGCGCAGCCGCGCAGCAGCGCGGGCCACAGCTCCAGCGTGCGGTCGGCTTGCCAGCCGGGCAGGGCAGCCCAGTCGACCGGCCACCAGCGCGACCGGGGACGGTCGATCGGCGCCGCGCCTGGGCCGGTTGGCGCCATGGCGTCCCTTGGTGAGCGAGGGCCGTCTGCTGGCACCCTGTCGTTGTCCAGCGGCGTGCTGGCGCAGCCGGCCAGCAGACTTAAGATGGCCGTAACTCGGAGAAAGCGATCCATGACGCTGCTGTTGCTCGAAGCCCTGGGCGCCGGGGCCTTGCTGGTGTTCATCGTGTGGTGGACGATGTTTGCCGGCCGCCGCAAAGGTGAACGCCCCGGTCACGTTGACGAAGATGATGACGATGGCGGCGCACGTTGATGGCCTTCAGTCTTGCGGCGCTGGCCGCTCGGCTGCCAGCCGCGGCGGCACGATGAACGACAGCGGCTGGCGCCACAGGCGCTGGCGGATGGCGCGGTAGATGAGGCTGCGGTCGGCCATGCGCACGCCGCGCGAGCGCAGCGCCACGCGGAACGCAAAGAAGAAGCTGACGCATACGTTCAGCAAGCCGGTGGCCACGATGCCCGCCACGCACCACCAGAACGCCGCCTGTTCAAGCACGCCCAAGCCCAGCGTGCTGGCGGCGGCGGCCAGTTGCCCGGTTGACAAGGTGACGTGGCGCACCTCGATCGGCAAGCCGAAGAACAGCAGCACCACCGGCACGATGCCCAGCATCAGCCCCAGCACGGTGTTGGACGCCAGGCCGGCGATGTTGGCGCGCCACCAGCGGGCCCAGCGCGCCGCCCGCGTGGCGCCGACCCGCGCCACGATGCGCGGGTTCCAGGCGATGGCGCTGTCAAGCCGGTTCAACACGAACCAGTTTTCCGCCCAGCCGGCGATGATGGAGCTGGCAAACAGCAGCAGCCCGGTAAAGGCGGCGAACAGCGCCGTCGGCCCCAGCAGCGTGATCGAGGCCAGCACGTGCTGCGCCTCGTGCACGCCGACCAGCGGCGCGCCGAAGCCACGGCGGGCCGCCCATTGCAGCGCCAGCACCACCGGCACCACCGCCACCAAGTTGCCGAACACGCCGGCCGCCTGCGAGCGGATCAAATGCGCCACCTCATCGACGAAGCGCTCGACGGCGACCTGCGCATCGCTGCCGCCCTTGCCGACATCGGCCAGGCGCTCGGCCATGGCTGGCGCCGTCATGGCCGGCTGCTTGGTGGCCACTGTCCAGTGCAGCAGGTGGATCATGAGAAAGCTCCCGGCGTAATTGATGCCGGCCCAGAAGCC
>JANXMO010000139.1 GCA_025354615.1 Burkholderiales bacterium
TCATTGGATTTGTCAAAAACGCGATCCGCGCCTAATTCAAGGCATTTACGGCGCATGTCAGGCGTGGCGTAGTTGCTTAATACAACCAATTTGAACGGTTTTTCAGCCCGCCCTGCAGCGCGTAAAACGCCAAGGCCAGAACCTGCTTTTAAAAAGATATCAACGATGACCAAATGACACTCGTTGTCAGGCCGTTCTAGCCAGGTAATGGCTGATGGCTCATCCTCCGCGGTTCCAACAACTTGAACCGGCACCATTTCCTCTAGTGCAGCAATCAAGTTTTCCCGAATAACGGGACTGTCTTCAACTATATAAGTTTTGAGCGGTGGCATGAACTGCACATCGGGTTGAACGGCCATTTTGGTTGAAATCGGGCGCTGGTATTTTGCAATTGCACTAACAGTTTTGTTGTGCAAAATAGCAAACATTTTTCTTGCTCCAATCTTTGTTTAGATTTTCTAAATTTTGCGGCATTTTTTGCTGTAGAGCAATTCGGTCAAACGGCGGACTGCTTGTAGGATCGCTCTGACGGCAATTGAGCAGATCAAATGCTAGATGCAATCAATTCAAAAGTTGTGACTTTGAATTTAACCAGCGTGGTGGCACCAAAAGCCATAGTAATTGGCACATCTCCTGCATCACGCCCACGACCCATTACAATGCGCCCTATACGTGGGCAGTTATGACGAGCGTCAAATGTGTACCACCTGTCGCCTAAAAAAACTTCAAACCAAGCACTGAAATCCATTGGATAAGCAACGGGCGGTACACCGATATCACCCAAATAACCTGTCACATATCGTGCAGGAATATTCATACAACGACATAAAGTGACTGCGAGATGAGTGAAATCGCGGCACACACCCGTTCGTTCATGAAAGCCCTGTACGGCAGTGCGTGTTGGTCGTGCCAATTGATAGTCAAAGCGAATATGCGAATGAACAAAATCACATATAGCTTGCACCCGCGCCCATCCAGGCGGTGTCGTTCCGAATTGGGCCCATGCGAAATCCAACAGTTCACTGTCTACCTCGCAGTAACGGCTAGGTAGAAGGAACTGCAAGGTGGAAACTGGAAGATCGCGCGGGTCATGTTGTGACGCAGCAGGCTCATAGGCGTCAGGTAACCCCGAATCCCTCACCACCGCACTGTTGTTGAATGTGACTGACGACACGTTGGGCGGAACGTTGACACGGCCACAACGGTTGCCAAAACTGTCGAAGTACTCTTGTGGATTCAGCCAGGGTGAAATGCTGAACTGTTCGGTTGCGACTAGATCCGCTTCCCGTGTTGGATGAATATTTAAAACATAAAGCAATGCCATTGGTGAAGAAATTGCAAGCTCAATGTCATAACCAATTTGAATAAGCATTGTTGAGAAGTTATCGTGGATTTACATCTAACAACAGTGGCTTTTTTATCACCACATAAATTCATGACACTGTTTTGTTTGTCATGTGATGTTTCTAGCATGAGCCCCGCGCAGTTGTCGCTGCGCAAGCATCCCCCTATTGCAGTTGTCGGACAATGCCGCGCATTCGGGGTTTTGCTGCTCACTTCTGGTCATATCAACATGAATGCCGATCGCCAGCAGTGGTTTGCAGTTGTAAATGC
>JANXMO010000418.1 GCA_025354615.1 Burkholderiales bacterium
CACCTGCTCGAAACCATCCTGATCTACGCCATCGTGCTGTTCGGACTCGACATCGTGGTCGGCTACACCGGCCAGGTGTCGCTGGGACATGCGGGCCTGTTCGGCATTGGTTCCTACACCGCCGGCGTGCTGGTGTTCGAGCTGGGCGCGCCCCTGTGGTTGACGGTGCCTGCGGCGGTGGCGGTGACGGCGCTGTTCGGCGCGCTGCTGGCACTGCCGGCGTTGCGCGTCAACGGGCCCTACCTGGCGATGGTGACGCTGGCGTTCGGCACCATCGTTCAAATCTTGATCAACGAAATGACCTTCCTCACCGAAGGTCCGCTGGGCATCAAGCTGGCCAAGCCTGAACTTTTTGGCCAGCCGCTGGGCGAGCGCGGCTTTTTCTGGGTGGTAGCGGCGCTGACACTGCTGGCCCTGGTGTTCGTCCACCGCGTGCTGCGCTCGCATCTGGGCCGGGCTTTCGAAGCGCTGCGCGGCAGCCCGATCGCATCCGACTGCATGGGCGTGTCGGTCTACCGCTACAAGGTTTACGCCTTCGTCATCAGCGCCGGGCTGGCCGGGCTGGCAGGCTCGCTCTACGCGTATTCCGAACAGTACATCTCGCCCAACACGTACAACTTCGAGCTGACAGTGTTGTTTCTGCTGGCCATCATCATGGGCGGGCGCAAGACACGCACCGGCGCGCTGCTGGGCGCCGCCATCATCGTGCTGCTGCCCAAGCTGCTCGACGACATCACGCTGTTTCGCTGGGTGTCGGTGGCCCTGGCAACAGGGGTGTGGGTGGGTGCGGTGATGGCCTTGGCCCGCGGGCGCAGCACGTTCAAACGGCTGGCGATCCCGGTGGTGGGCAGCACCACGTTGGCGTTGTTGTCGTTCCGTTTGAGCACGATGACCGACTGGCGCTTGAGTGTGTTCGGGCTGATCACGCTGTTCGTCGTTTATTACCTGCAGGACGGCATCGTCGGCTTTGCGCGCAATTTCATACGCAGCTGGGTACCGGCTGCCGTGCCATCCGCTACGCCCTCGGCCACGGCGCAGCAGGCCACCGATGCCGTCCACGGGCCTTCTCTGTTGTTGCCGGCAGCTGCCGGAGGCGGCGCCCGCCCGCTTGCTGCTGCCAACGACGCCTTGCTGCAAATCCAAGGCGTGGTGATGCAGTTCGGGGGCTTGAAAGCGCTCAACCAGGTCGACTTGTCGATCAAGCGCGGCAGCATCCACGGGCTGATCGGCCCCAACGGCTCGGGCAAGAGCACGATGATGAACGTGCTGACCGGCATTTACGTGCCGACGGCGGGCCGTATCGAGCTGGCCGGCCGTTCGCTGCTGGGGCGCACGTCGTCGAGCATCGCGCTGTCAGGCGTGGCACGCACTTTTCAGAACGTGCAGCTGTTCGGCGAAATGACGGCGCTGCAAAACGTCCTGGTCGGCCTGCACCACGGGTTTCAAAGCCACTTGCTGGACGTAGCACTGCAATCAGCCCGCTACCGCCGCGAAGACGCCACCCACACCGAGCGCGCGCGCGGCCTGCTGCGTTTCGTCGGCCTGGAAAACGTGGCCGACGAAGAAGCCCGCAACCTGCCCTACGGCAAGCAGCGGCTGCTGGAGATGGCCCGGGCGCTGGCGCTGCAGCCGCAATTGCTGTTGCTCGACGAA
>JANXMO010000484.1 GCA_025354615.1 Burkholderiales bacterium
GAAAAGCGCGCGGGTCGATGCGTGCCAGCAGCTGGCCAGCGCGCACCTGCTGGCCTTCGGTGAAAGCGATGCTTTGCAGCACGCCGCTGACCTGCGCCCGCACGACCGCGGTGTTGGATGCCGCCAAGCTGCCGATTGCACTGACGTTGACCGTCATGTTTTGCCGCTGCACCAGTTCCACCGACACTGGCTGCACCGCGTTGGCGCCGCCGAAGCGGCGGCCGCCCGCGGCGCCGCTGCCATTCGTACCGGCACTGGCACCGCCCGCGGCGCCGTTTGGCGCTTCGGCGCCTGCCGCCGCGGGGCTGCGCGCCTGCCACCACCAGCCGCCGGCCGCCGCCAGCAGCAGCAACAAGACGCCCAACAGCCAAGGTGAAACACGCCCGCCCGACCACTGGCGATTTGCCCGCGGCGGCAACACAACAAAAACCCGGCGCTGCAGCCGTGGCGAGGCGGTCAAGACAAAAAAGTGTTTCATGAACATCGAGTGGATTTTTGCGGCGGCGCATTGCTGAATTGCGTCGCACCCGCCTTGCGCCAGCCGCCGCTTGCAAAAAAAGCCGCAGACGCCGCCGCATCGGCCTGCAATGTACTGTCGCGACCTTGAATCGCTGCCTTTGCAACTGTTGCGGCGAACGGGCTGGGTGTTTCTCAACAATCGCCAATCGTTTCCGTCTGAAAAGCACCTCTCATGCCACTGCTGCCAATCGACGCCTGCGCACCCCCGGCGCCGCGCCACCCCACCGCCTTGCTTACCACCGGCCAGATGACTGACGCCGACCGCCTGGCGGTGGCCGCCGGCACCTCGCGCCGTACGCTGATGGCCAACGCCGGCCGGGCGGTGGCTGACGAAGTCATGCGCCGTTGGGCGCCGCGGCCGGTCAGCGTGTGGTGCGGCCCGGGCGACAACGGCGGCGATGGCTTCGTCGCGGCGCGGCAGCTGGCCGACGCCGGCTGGCCGGTGCGGGTGGCGGCACTGCCGTTGCCCAGTGGCCTGCCCGACCACCGGCCGCTGTGGCACGGGCCGGTGGCGCCGCTGGCGTTGCCTGTGATCGACGGCGCTGAGTTGGTGATCGACGCCCTTTTTGGCGCCGGCCTGAACCGGCCGCTGGCCGGCGCCGCCGCGCAAACGCTGGCCACCGCTGCCGCGCGCGGCGTGCCCATCGTTGCCATCGACGTGCCCAGCGGCCTTTGCGGCAACAGCGGTATCGCGCAAGGTGCTGTGGCGGCGGTGCTCACCGTCACCTTCTTTCGCAAAAAGCCCGGCCACCTGCTGCTGCCAGGGCGTGGCCTGTGCGGCGAGGTGGTGGTGGTGGACATCGGCACGCCTGACTCGGTGTTCGATCACCTGGCGCCCACCTGTTTCGAGAACGACCCGGCGCTGTGGGCCGCGGCCCTGCCGCAACGGCGAATGGACAGCCACAAATACCACCACGGCCATGCGCTGGTCTACGGCGGCGCCCAGGCCACGGGCGCGGCGCGGCTGGCGGCGCGCGCGGCCGCACGTGCCGGCGCCGGGCTGACCACCGTCGCCGTGCCACACGCCGCCTGGCCCATTTACGCGACCGCGTTGACCAGCACCCTGGTGCAGCCGCTCGCCACACCCGACGACTTCCCGCGCCTGCTGACCGACAGCCGCTTCAATGCCCTGCTGATCGGCCCCGGCGCCGGCACGGGCGCCGCTACCCGCGATGCGGTAAGCGCCGTGCTGCGGACCGGCCGCCCGTGCGTGCTCGATGCCGATGCGCTGACCGTCTTCGCCGACAACCCCGGCGCGCTGTTCAGCGCCATCGCCGGCCCGTGCGTGCTGACGCCGCACAACGGCGAATTCGCCCGCCTGTTCGGCGATCTGCAGGGCGACAAACTCGAACGCAGCCGCGCCGCCGCCCGCCGCAGCGGCGCCACCGTCGTGCTCAAAGGCGCCGACACGGTCATCGCCTCGCCGCATGGCCTGGCCATCATCAACCGCAACGCGCCGCCCACGCTGGCCACCGCCGGCAGCGGCGACGTACTGGCCGGCATCACCCTCGGCCTGCTGGCGCAAGGCCTGCCGGCGTTTGACGCCGCAGCCGCGGCCGTCTGGCTGCACGGCGCCGCCGCCACTCAGTTCGGCCCCGGGTTGATCGCGGACGACTTGCCGGAAGCGTTGCCAGCGGTGTGGCGCGCGCTGCAGCAAGCTGCTTGAACGGAGTGCAGCCACATTGAAGCTGAATACAATCAACAGTCGCTGTGGAATATCTGTTGCCCGCAAAAACATCCGCATCAGGCCGAGAACGGCTGAGCATGGTCATGTGTCAACGCCAATCGTTATTGGGCATGATGCGTCGCATGAACTCGTCAAAAAGTGGCACCGTGAAAGCGGTGTCGCCATGGTTGGGGCTCCACACCATTCCTTTGACGATCAACTGGCTGCGTGTTGGAGCAAGTGCCGTGACTTGCCGATTCAAGATTTCGGCCACTGCGCCGGATCGATGGGGGCCCGGCCCCAGCTCAGCCATGGCACGGATGTACTTTTTTTCTGACGGGGTGAGTCGATCGAAGCGAACCCGAAAAAAGCTTTCGTCGAGCGCTGCAATCGACAGTGCGGTAGCTCTTTGAACGTCCTCCAGTGCAATTGGGGAAGTGTCTGCCGCCTCCCAAGAATGTTTGCCCCATTCCTGCAAAAAATAAGGGTAGCCATGTGTGGCCGCCACGATTGCAGCAACAGCATCATCGTTGATCTCGGCCTGTTGATCTTGCACAGGCTTGCGAATGGCAAGCTGAGCTGCGCTGTCCGGTAACGGTCCCACTTCCGGAAAGTCGAACAGGCGCTCAGCGTAAGACTTTGCATTCCCCATTCGCCCGCGCAGTTGCGGCAAACCTGCTCCAACTAGCATAACCGGGGCTTTACGCTGAGCGCATCGGTGCATTGCTGTGATAAGCGCAGCAAGTTGCGCCTCGGGCACGTATTGCAGCTCGTCAATAAAGAGCACAAGCACCGTTCCTGCAGCTCGGGCAGCAAGACCTACTTGTTCGAGCAGGGCTTGTAAATCGTGTTCCAAATCACCGTTATCGGCAAGCCCGGCTTCCGGCTCATAGTCGAATCCTATCTCAATGTCTTTGAAAGATAACTTCAGACCTTTGGCAAATCCGGCTAACCCACGCAATCCGCGGATGGCGAGCGCTTTGGCCTGATCGAGTTGGCTCATTCTCAAAAGCGCTTGGCGAAGTTGAGGTGCCAACATCGAAGGCAGTGATCGCCCTTCAGGCGCTTCAATTCGAACGGTGTGTACGTTACGTCCCTCTGCATCATCGCGCATCCGGTCAAGGAGAACGGTCTTGCCAACCCCTCTAAGTCCGACCATCAAAACACTCTTTGCCGGATTGCCGCGACGAATTCGTTCGATCGCAATTCGAACAACTTCACGAAGTTCATCTCGCCCTGCAAGTTCAGGAGGAGGGGTTCCAGCGCCAGGCGCAAACGGATTTGAAAGAGGGTTCATCAATGAATTTTATGAAAACATTAGTGATGTTATGAAAATTTACTAACATCTCTAAATTATTTATATTTCAGAACGCTCGGAGAATGCTTTGTTTCAATTTTTACGCCGCTTCATGTGGCCGACTTTTTTGTTGGGCGTCGTTGGCTTCACCGCTTGGAGTCTAAAAAACCAGTTCAGCGGCATTTCCCTGCACCAGCTGGGCCTGGCATTGAAGGCGCAGCCCGCTGACCGCATCGTGCTGTCAGCAGTGTTGACGGCGTTGAGCTTTGCGGCGCTGGCGCTGTACGACGTGCTGGGTGCGGCCATCGTGGCGCCCCGCATCCCGGTGGGCGCAGCCTTGCTGGCTGGCGCCACGGGCAATGCTGTCTCCAACACGCTGGGTTTTCATGCGCTGACGAGCACTGCCGTGCGCTTGCATGTCTACCGGCGCTGGGGGTTGCGGGCAGGCGATGTAGCGCGCATCACGTCACTGTCGTGGCTGGCGCTTGGCCTGGGCTTTGTCACTTTGATGGCGGCGGCGGAGTTGATGCAGCCGTTTCTTGGCCTGTCTTCGGGCGCGTCGCGACTGGCGGGCCTGACAATGGTCACAGGCCTGCTGGTCTTTTTGTTCTGGCTTGCGAGGGCGCCGCGTCAGCTGTCGTTGTTCGGGCTCCGCCAGCCGTTGCCGTCGGCACGCATGGCGCTGCTGCAAATGGCGCTGGGCGCGGTGGAAACCGCAGCCGCCACTGGGGCGTTGTACGTGCTGCTGCCGGCCGATTTGGCGCCGCCGTTCAGCGTGTTCGTGGTCGGTTGTGTGCTGGCGATCGCGGCCGGCCTGCTGACCCATGCGCCAGGCGGCATCGGTGTTTTCGAAGCCAGCATGACGGCGCTGCTGTCGGGCGCCGGCCGGGCCGACCTGCTGGCCGCGCTGCTGCTGTACCGCGTGGTTTACAACCTGCTGCCGTTCGGCTTGTCGGTGGCGGTGCTGGGCAGGTTGTCATGGCGCTGGCGCTAGTGCAGTGTTTCACGCTGATCGGCACTTATAAAA
>JANXMO010000557.1 GCA_025354615.1 Burkholderiales bacterium
CACCTGCACACGCTGATTCACCGCCGCCTGGTGCGCCGTGCCATTGGTGACACGAAGGAACGGCAGCTGAAAACCCGTAATTCAATGACATCGCCTTACCTGTGGCTGCTGTGCCTGCTGTCCGTCATTCCCGCCGTGCTGTGGTGGGACCACACGGCGGTGCTGTCCGCCTTCCTCGGGCTGTTCGTGGTCAGTTACCTGTTGCTTTACTGGAGCATCGTGCGCTTCAAGGTGCCGAAATGGCTGGTGTTTCAGCGCTGAAGCGAACGCGCTTGCGTGCTGCCATGCGGCGGGCGGCAGGCCAACTCAAAATCAAACCACAGAAAAGCCACGCCAATAGTTGCTGATCCACCTGTCAATGTGACGCTACGCTACGCATAAAGGACTGCCATGGGCTACGCTGCTGTTCAACCGGGCATGATGAGTGCACAGGATTTCCTGACCTGGGACGCGACCCAAACGCAGCGCCATGAGTTTGTTGACGGCGAAGTGTTCGCCATGGCGGGCGCCGAAGACCGGCATGTGACGGTAACGTTGAACATTGCCATAGCCCTGCGCCAGCACCTGGCCGGCAGCCCTTGCCGCACCTTCATGACCGACATGAAGCTGCGTGTGGCACAAGCCAACAGTTACTTTTACCCCGATGTCATGGTGACATGCAGCGCAGCGGATCAAGCCAGCCGACTGGTCAAAGCCGAGCCGCTTCTGATCGTGGAAGTGCTGTCACCCAGCACCGCAGCCTATGACCTAGGGCCAAAGTTCGCTCGCTACCGGCTGCTGAGCAGTTTGCAGGAGTACATGGTGGTCGACATCGATGCGCGCCGCACCGACATCCATCGCAAAGGCGCTGACGGGCTATGGGTATTGCACCCGTTTGAGGCCGGAGAAACAGTGCATTTGGCAAGTGTGACGCTTGACATCACTGCGCATCAATTGTTTGCGGAATTGGATGATTTGTAGAAAGAACGAAATTGAGCGTAGATGGAAATAACCACAAAGTGGAATTGCAGTCTTTGCGAGGTATCTCGGCATTGATTGTGGTCATTCACCACTGCATCATGTATTACAACTTCAATACCTCAAGCCTGAATTTTGGAGAATACCTTTTCAACGGGCACGCAGCAGTTGTATTGTTTTACGTTTTGAGCGGGTTCGTATTGTCAGCCTCAATTTCTACGAAACCTCTCACGAAAATCAATATCAAGCATTTCTTGATCAAACGAGTCTTCCGAATATACCCTGCGTTATGGGCATCCATGGTCGTTGCATTTTCCTATGTGATTTTATTTCACAAGGTTCCATTTTTGACAGACCATATCAATCCCTACTAGCAACTATACCGCTCAGACGAATGGGCAGCCTACAAAATCATCGCGTCTTTTCTTGCGATTGGCTCTGCGCTTCCCATCCCAGCATGGTCTATTTTGGTTGAATTGATTTCTGCGCCCTTCATCCCTCTTTTGTTTTGGCTTTCAATAAATCATAAAAAATGGTTTTTCATCACCACGTTTGCATTGGGATTATTTAGTTTCCTCTATGGGGAAAAAACCCGCTGGGGAGTGGGCGTTTATTTGGTGGATTTTGCGATAGGCGTAGCCGCCTTCAGATGGGGAAAAAGTATCACCGACCGATTGAGGGGATTCATTCCACTGATCGCACTTCTATCTGTGGCTACACTCGCTTTCGGCAGGTTGATCGGGCCTTGGCGGTTTGAAAACAATTACCATTCACCCGCCGCAACGATGATTGAAGCTCTGGCTGCTGCTATGCTTATCACACTTGTTGCGTTCAGCCCTGCTCATTTTTCAGCCCTTAAATTATGGCCGCTCAAAAAATTGGGGGATATTTCTTATAGTTTCTATCTGGTTCATTTACCAGTGCTTGCATTCATTGCGGGCTTTGCAGGGGATATATTAGAAATTGCCGTTTTTAATGGGAACCCACTGTTTGCAGCGGCAACTTTATTATCAATCACCCTGATCGTATGCCTTCCTTTTTCCTATTTTTCTTTCAAATTCATAGAATTGCCAGGAAAAGCGCTGGCCAAACACTTTTGAAGAAATATATTTCAAGCTCGCCAAGAATATTTTGGAATGGTTGAAAATGAAAGGCGCCTTGCGAAAGGGGTCGTTGAATGTATCCCTTACATTCAAAATATTTTGCAAACGGCGCTTCGTGGAAAAAAATTAATATCCTGGATGTTCATATGTTTCCTGCCCATCCAAAGCAAATCGGGGTTGACGTTCCTGTTCCTTGCAAAAAATCTTTCCCCATCAAAGAAAAAGGTATGTTCACTCCCGTCCTGAATCGGCGATGGAGATTCTTTGCAAGGCTGGTAGGCCCTATTTCGTCGGCCCTACAGAATTCAAACGGCCGTCCCGATGGGCAATGACGTGAAGGCAGGCGTTGATGCTCGAGCAGTCCAACGTGTGGGTCTCGAAGGCACTGGTGGAGCCAACAAGCTCTGCATCAGAGCGGGAACATACAGGGCCACCGTGGACAGGGCGTAAAAAGCCTGCGCAGGCCCAGGCGGGTGATGGCACCGCAGCAGCCAGCGCATGTTGTAGCCGGCCGCGCAGCACAGCGCATGCAGGGCGTCGCCCAGTGTTCCTTGCAGCCAGCACCTGTCCAAGCAGTGATATGCCTTGGTGTGGTCGATCAGCGGCTCAATGGCCTGACGTCGCTTGAGCAGGCGCTTCTCGTGCGCTGTCAGCGACTTGTACTTGCCCCGGTGAATGATCCGCACGCCCGGGTTGTCGGCCTCCACACCGCGGTAGCCCAGATCGACCACGGCTTGCTTGGGCAAGCGTCCCACGTCCTGCAGCAAGTTGTTCGTTTGCTCCAACTGGGCAGCTTGGGCGCCATTGCCGCTTCGATCGCCGCCCACGGCAGCCGCGTCGCCAGC
>JANXMO010000148.1 GCA_025354615.1 Burkholderiales bacterium
CAAGATCAATATTCGCACACTTGTGCATAACATTGCACGTGTCTTCCCCTGAAAACCCGACGTTTCGTCCCGATAAAAACCCTTGAACACTCGGAGATCCCGCAGAACACGCTGTGTTTCTTTCAGAATAAGAAAACCAACTGGCATGTTGCTCACATGCCAGCTCAGGATTTTCCGTCCAACCGGCACGTGGATCTCCGCGATAAGCATAATCCGCTTGTGCAAGATTTGAACAAATGAAGAAAGAAATAAATATTATTAAACGCTTTAAAGCACTATTTATTTTCATAAATTACAAAAAATTCTACGTTCTTATGAGAATTGCTATAAACAGCGCCAAGTCTCCGCGGCGGCATTTTTATTGTCGTTTCATGCTACAGCATCAAATGCTCATTCGCATTGTCACCGCCCAAAATCACGTAATTCACGCGTCGAATATCGGCCAGCCGCGTACCGCCGGCATAACTTATTGAGCTTTGCACGTCTTCACGCATCTCGCGCAGCGTATCGGCGAGGGGGCCTTTGACCGGTTCGAGGATGCGCTTGCCTTCGACGTGGCGGTACTCGCCCTTGTTGAAGTCGCTGGCGGAGCCGTAATACTCTTTGAAACGCCGGCCGTCGACCTCCACCGTTTGCCCGGGTGATTCCTCGTGGCCCGCAAAGAGGGAGCCGATCATCACCATGGCCGCGCCGAAGCGGATGCTTTTCGCGATATCCCCATGGTTGCGAATGCCGCCGTCGGCAATGATGGGCTGAGTGGCCACGCGGGCGCACCACTTGAGCGCGCTGAGCTGCCAGCCGCCGGTGCCGAAGCCGGTTTTCAGCTTGGTGATGCAGACCTTGCCCGGGCCGACGCCAACTTTGGTTGCATCGGCACCCCAGTTTTCCAGGTCGATCACTGCTTCAGGTGTAGCCACGTTGCCGGCGATGACGAAGGTGTTCGGCAGCCGGGCCTTGATGTGCTCGATGGTGCGACGCACGCTGTCCGCATGGCCGTGGGCAATGTCGATGGTGATGTAGTCGGCGCCCAGGCCTTCGGCTGCCAGCTGGTCGATCACTGCATGGTCGGCCGGCTTGACGCCAGAGCTGATGGAAACGAACAGACCTTGCTGGCGCATGCGGCGTGCGTACGCCACGCGGTCGACATCAAAGCGGTGCATGACGTAAAAATAGCCATTGGCCGCCAGCCATTCACTGATGGGCGCGTCGACCACCGTCTTCATGTTGGCCGGCACCACTGGCAAATTAAAGCGGCGGCCGCCGAAGGTGGTCGAGGCGTCGCATTCACTGCGGCTGTCGACGCGACAGCGGCGGGGCAGCAGCAGCACGTTGTCGTAATCGAAAATTTCCATCGCATCACGCCTCCGGCCTGCCGACAGGGCCACCCGTAGACTTGACTGTAGATGCAGTCTGGCAAACCTTTGAACAACAACACCTTTGTGTTGCCGCTCGACGCAGCGTCGCGGCGGGTGCTGCCGTGGCTGGCGGCGGTCGGGTTTTTCATGCAGTCGCTGGACTCGACGATTCTCAACACCACGCTGCCGCGGATGGCGCTGGGCCTGGGCGAAAGCCCGCTGCGTATGCAGTCGGTGGTGGTGGCCTACATGCTGACAGTAGCGCTGTTGATTCCGCTGTCTGGCTGGCTGAGCGACCGCTGGGGCACGCGGCGCGTCTATCTGGGCGCCATCGTGCTGTTCAGCCTGGGCTCGGGCCTGTGCGCGTTGTCGCCCAGCTTGCCGTGGCTGGTGGCGGCGCGGGTGGTGCAGGGCGTGGGCGGCGCGTTCCTGTTGCCGGTCGGGCGGCTGGCGATTTTGCGCGGGTTTCCGCGGGCCGAGCTGCTGAAGGTGCTGGCCTTCATCACGGTGCCCGGCTTGGTCGGCCCGCTGCTCGGGCCGCCGCTGGGCGGTTGGCTGGTCGAAGTCGCAAGTTGGCATTGGGTGTTTTTGATCAACCTGCCTGTGGGCTTGCTGGGCGTGGTGGCCACGCAGCGCTACATGCCCGACCTGCGCGGCGATGGCACGCCGTTCGACCGCGCCGGTTACGCCCTGTTCTCACTCGGGTTGGTACTGATATCGCTGGCCTTGCAGGGCTTTGGCGAACATGCGCTTGGCCTGGCGGCCGCCATGGCGCTGACGCTGGCCGGCTTGGCAGCCGTGGCCGGCTATTGGCTGCATGCGGTGCGCGTGCCACAGCCGCTGTTCAGCCCAGCGCTGTTTTGCATTCCGACGTTTTCGATCGGCGTGTTCGGTAATTTGTTTTCCCGCCTCGGCAGCGGCGCCATGCCGTTTTTGACGCCGATGTTTTTGCAACTGGGGCTGGGGTGGTCGCCGAGCGCCGCAGGGCTGGGCATGCTGCCCCTCGTACTGGGCGCCATGCTGTCCAAGTTGCTGGCCGTGCCCTTGATCGAGCGCTTCGGCTACCGCACTGTGCTGGTGGGCAACACGCTGCTGCTGGCGCTGCTGATTGCCGGCTTCGGGCTGATCGGCCCGGCCACGCCACTGTGGCTCATCTTGCTGCAACTGAGCGTGTTTGGCGTCGCCAATTCGCTGCAATTCACGGCGATGAACACGCTGTCGCTCGGCGATCTCGACACGGCGCATGCCAGCAGCGGCAACAGCTTGTTGTCAGTGGTGATGCAGTTGTCGATGAGCCTGGGCGTGGCCGCGGCAGGCGCGCTGCTGGCCGCGTTTGCCGCGCCGCCGCCGGCCGGCAGCGGCGGCATGCTGGGCACGTTTCACGCCACCTATTTCTGCATCGGCGCGATGTCCGCTCTGGCGGCCTGCATCTTTTTTCAATTGAAGCCCGATGAGGGACCCGCGCCGCAGGTGGCGGTGATCGACGAAGCCGGATAAGCCACGCCAGGGCGCGACAATGTGTGCCATGGCATTTGACACCGATGTTTCCGTCCCGACTTTCGCCGCCCCCCGCGCCCTGCTGGAGCACTTGAACCCCGAACAGTTGGCGGCCGTTACGCTGCCGGAGCGCTGCGCGTTGATCCTCGCCGGCGCCGGCTCTGGCAAGACGCGGGTTCTGACCACGCGGATCGCCTGGTTGATCCAGACCGGCCAGCTGTCGCCCGGTGGCGTGATGGCGGTGACCTTCACCAACAAGGCCGCCAAGGAAATGTTGACGCGCCTGGCCGCGCTGCTGCCGATGCCGGTGCGCGGCATGTGGATCGGTACCTTCCACGGCCTGTGCAATCGCTTTTTGCGGGCGCACTGGAAGCTGGCGGCGTTGCCACAGAGCTTTCAAATCCTTGATTCGGCCGACCAGCTGTCGGCGGTCAAACGCATCGTCAAAGCGATGAATCTCGACAACGAGCGCTACGCGCCCAAACCCATCAGCTGGTTCATCGCCGCGCAAAAGGAAGAAGGGCTGCGACCGAAGGACGTCGAGGTGCGCGATGAAATGTCCCGCGTGATGGTGCAGGTCTACCAGGCCTATGAAGAGCAGTGCCAGCGCGAGGGCGTGGTCGACTTCGCCGAGTTGATGCTGCGCACTTACGAGCTGATGCGCGACAACGCGCCGCTGCGCGAGCACTACCAACGCCGCTTCCGCCACGTGCTGGTGGACGAGTTTCAAGACACCAACCGGCTCCAATACGCGTGGCTGAAGATGTTCGCCGGCCCGCAAACCGCCGTCATGGCGGTGGGGGACGATGACCAGAGCATCTATGCCTTCCGCGGTGCGCTGGTCGGCAACATGGCGGACTTCGAGCGCGAGTTCCAGGTCGATCAGGTGATCAAGCTCGAGCGCAACTACCGCAGCTTCGGCAACATCCTCGACACGGCCAACGAGCTGATCGCGCGCAATTCGCGCCGCCTGGGCAAGAACCTGCGCACCGACGCCGGGCCGGGGGAGTTGGTGCGCGTCTACGAGGCCGTCAGCGACTTTGCGGAAGCGCAGTGGTTCGTCGAGGAAGCGCAG
>JANXMO010000601.1 GCA_025354615.1 Burkholderiales bacterium
ACCGCGCCGAACAGCCGGTTGTTCGACGCTGGCCATTCCCACACCTATCGCACTGCCCGCCATAGACCCATGCCTTTGCACCGCCACGCCCAAGCCGACAAATACGCCAGCCCCTTTTCCCTCGCCACCCGCTGGCGCACGCTCGCCTGGGGCCTGGCCTGGGCCGGGCTGTGCCGCTGGACGCCCAAGCCACTGAACCGCTGGCGCCTGCTGTGGCTGAAAGTGTTTGGCGCCACGCTGCACGGCCGCCCCTTCGTGCACCAGCGCGCCCGCATCACCCACCCCTGGCGCCTGACGCTGCACGACCGCGCCTGCCTGGGCGACGGTGCTGTGGCTTACACCCTTGGGCCGGTGGTGCTGGAAGCCGGCTGCACCGTGGCGCAGGAAGCCTATTTGTGCACCGGCACGCACGACTTCGCCCATCCTGAAATGCCGCTGCTGACCGCGCCCATCACCGTCGGCGCCAACGCCTTCATCGGCTTGCGGGCCATCGTGCTGCCTGGCGTGCACATCGGCGAGCAGGCGGTGGTGGGCGCTGGTGCGGTGGTGACGCGGGATGTGCTGGCGCAGTGCACGGTCGTGGGGAATCCAGCCGAGCTTATCAATCGCAAAGTAGCGATTCAATAGCAATACGGTTTCCACCTTGGCTTTGACCAGCCGTTTGCAAATCATAACTATTTGAACATCCGAGCCGCGAGAAAACGCCGGACTTGCGGGGTTCTATTTTCAAAAATCCACCAAAACAACAAACCGCAGGCCAGCAGGACTGCCAACCACCCTCCGAAATGGGCAAAACCGTTAATATCTGGATTCAACTTGCCTGATTTATAAAAGAGACTGCCAAGCCAAATAACAATTGGAAAATGAATCAGATACAAAGAATATGAAAAATCAGAAATTAGCTTGGAAAAGCGGCTGAAGCGAAGGTATTTTTCACTGATTTCCACGCCATTCACAAGGCCAACACTCAATACACAAAAGGCGGCGCCAATCAAAATATCAGAATATATAGCGTCATGGTAACCAGCCATCTTCAACTTGCTGTAAACAAGGGATAAAATCAAAAGGGCAAGGCCCACGGCGCTTAATATCCTGGCACGCGGCAAAGACGTTTTACCGACACCATAAAAAGTTATCAAACCCATCAGCCATATCATATAACCATATTGAATGCCAAGCGGCAAAAAACCGATCGACGCCAAAATTGCTAAGCCAATCAAAATTTTGCTTATCAAAGAAAATCTTCCTGTCACCACCATCATGCACAACGGGAAAATAACGTAATACCAAAACTCATTGGCAAGGCTCCATAAAGGCCCATTGGTGCCAAATACAGGCACTATAGTTGTCTGCAAGAAAAAAATATTTCCCAAAAATGTCAGTAAAGTGGATGAATAAGCCTCTCCAGGCAAGGGCCCTGAATTCCACAAATTTTTGTAAAAACCGGCGAAAACTTGTGGTGCATATGTTCCTATGAAGTGATCAATGATTGCCGTTATCAGCAAAGCCGGAATCAACACGACCCAGAGGCGAGTGAGCCGAGCCAACGCATATTTTTTTAAATCAAACGAATGCGGATTTTTCATCACCGCGCCGCCGACAAAAAATCCACTGAGTACAAAGAAAATCATGACGGCTTGATGTCCCAAGCCCATAACAAAATAAAAAATCTTTTGAAATAAATTTGTGTACGCCAGATTCGAATAATCGACCAAAACGACGGCTTTAAGATGGCCAGCGCAAACAACAATCGCACACAGGCCTCTGATGAAGTCCAACCATAAGAATCTTTTTTCGTGATTCACATTGATTCAATTTAAGTAATAAATTTACGGACTTTAAAAGTGTTTCTTTCAAACAGAAAATACATTGCCTCTCTGTATATAAATTATTAAATAAATCAAACTGGCAGAATTAAAAATTAGATAATCATTAAAGTTCAAATCACACGACTTGTTGATTACAAACCAACCGATATTTCATTAATTAAATTAATTTAAAAGAAAATTAAATTTCTCTGTTATAAGAGCAAAGAAAATATGAATTCACAAAAAATCAACTTTGTTAATAGCGATAGAAAAACGGCATTGCTCCGGAAGTTTAACCGAAGTGCCAAAGCACCTTAAGGGTTTAGGTTATAAAGTCAGCGTGCTGAATTCTTCAAAATTCCTGGAAAATGCAGATGTTTATAAAAATGCAAAACAAGGAATCAATAAATTTTGGCTCATCAACAATTCATAAATTATTTTCAGGACAAATTAGTGAGCAACTTTCGTATTGTTTGTTCCACCTGGACCAGGTTTCATCACTTTGACTTGGCAAGAGAACTTAATTCATT
>JANXMO010000025.1 GCA_025354615.1 Burkholderiales bacterium
CTGCGTGCAGATGCCGGGCCGCCGGGCGCATTCAAACCGCGCTGGCTGCTGGCCATTTGGGCCGCGGCCATTTTTGTGTTTTTCAGCCTGTCGCATTCGAAGCTGCCGGGGTATTTGCTGCCGGTGTTTCCGCCGCTGGCCGTGCTGATCGCGCTGGCGCTGGAGCGGCTGGACCGCGTGCCGTGGCGGCGCCAGTTGGCGGGTTTGAGCCTGCTGGCTGCGTTGGCGTTGGGGGCATGTGCGATGGCGGCCGTGGGTCTAGGTGCCAATACGCCGTACCGCGCCTACTTGCCATGGCTCGCTGCGGCCGCTGGGCTGTTGGCCGCCGGGCTGCTGGCTGCCTGGTGGTTTGCCCGCCTGCCAGGCGGCAACGGCGGCCAGCAGCCAGGGTCCGCAGCGCCAGGTATTGAGCCGGCATCAATGAAATTGAAACGGCGACTCCCTCTCCCGCCCGCGGGAGAGGGCAGGGGTGAGGGCAGGCGCATGGCACATACAGGGGATGCCATGGCGGCACTGCTGCCCTCACCCCCACCCTCTCCCAGAGGGAGAGGGAGCCAGAGCCATCAGGCAATCTTTGAAGTTCAAATGTGCCGGATCAATCATTTGCCCTTCAACAGCGTGCTGGCGCTGGCGCTGGCGTTTTACGTCGCCGCCACGCTGGCCCTGGCCGGGCACGAAAGCCTGGGCCGCGGCATTTCGGGCGTTGACCTGGTGCCGGCAATCCAGGCCCGGCTGCAACCCGGCATGCAGATCTACGGCGTGCGCCTGCTCGACCACACGCTGCCGTTTTATCTGCGCCACACGGTGGTACCGGTGGAGGCGCCTGACGAGCTGGCCTTCGGCGTGGCCCAGGAGCCGCAGAAGTGGCTGCCGACGCTGGCCGCATTTCAAACGGTGTGGACGAATGGTGCGCCGGCGCTGGCCATCATGTCGCCCGCCACTTACCGCGAATTGCAGCCGCTGGGGCTGCCCCTGTTTCTCGTGGCCCAGGATGCTCGCCGCGTCGTTGTCTCAAATACGCTGATGAAGCCGACTTTGAAGCCGGCCGCCTCTTCAGGTGCTGCACCATGAGCTGGGCGACCTTTGCGCTGGTGCTGTTGGGCGTGCTGCTGAACGCCGGCGCGCAGCTGTTGTTGAAGGCAGGCGTCAGGCCGCTGGGCAGCTTGTCGCCCAGCTGGGCCACGCTGGTGCCGACGCTGCTGCAGGTGCTGGCGCAGTGGCCCATCCTCGCCGGGCTGGGCTGTTATGTCGTCAGCGTGGGCGTGTGGATCGTCGCGCTGTCACGCACCGAGGTGTCGCTGGCGTACCCGATGCTGTCGTTGGGCTACGTCGTCAACGCGCTGGCGGCCTGGTGGCTGTTCGGTGAGGCGTTGAACCCGGCGCGCTGGGCCGGCATGCTGCTGATCCTGGGCGGCGTGCTGGTGATGGCGCGCAGTTAGTGATCCGGCACATTTGAACCCGAAAGCAGGCCGGATGGCTTTGGCTCCCTCTCTCTCCCTCTGGGAGAGGGTGGGGGTGAGGGCAGCCCTGCCGCCATGGCATTTACTGTTGGTGCCATGCCCCGTCCCCTCACCCCGGCCCTCTCCCCAAAGGGGCGAGGGAGTGGCTCACCCCGGCCCTTTCCCGCGGGCGGGAGAGGGAGTTCTCTGCGCCCGACAACCGATACAAGTTCGTTGATGCTGGCTCAATCAAACCGCAACGCCACGGCGATGGGCTGACAATTTGCCCGCTTGATGAAAGCAGCTGCCGCTGCACTGACAATCCTTTCTCGCTTCCACCATCATGACCCAGCCCGCTTCTCTGCATTCGCCGCTGCCTTTGACGCGGCCCGATATCGACGCCGCCACGATTGCCGATGTGGGCCTCGTGCTCGCCTCGGGCTGGATCACCTCCGGCCCCAAGGTGCTGGCGTTTGAAGAACAGCTGTCGGCGCTGTTCGGCGGCCGGCCGGTGCGCACGTTCTCCAACGGCACGGCAACGCTGGAAGTGGCGCTGCGCCTGGCCGGCATCGGCCCGGGCGACGAGGTCATCACCAGCGCCATCACCTGGGTGGCGACGGCCAACGTGATCGTTGCCGTCGGTGCGCGGCCGGTGTTCGCCGACATCGACCCGCGCACGCGCAACCTCGACCCGGCGGCGGTTGAAGCCGCCATCACACCGCGCACGCGCGCGCTGATGCCGGTGCACCTGGCCGGCTTGCCGACCGACATGGACGCGCTGCACGCCATCGCCAAGCGCCACGGCCTGCGCGTGATCGAAGACGCGGCGCAGGCGATCGATTCGCGCTGGAACGGCCAGCGCATCGGCAGCTTTGGCGACCTGGTCAGCTTCAGTTTTCAGGCCAACAAGAACGTCACCTGCGGCGAAGGCGGCTGCCTGGTGATGAACACGCCGGCCGAGGCCGAGCGCGCCGAGCGGCTGCGCCTGCAAGGCCTGGTGCGCTCGGGGTTGGACGGCATGGACGTCGTTGAACCCGGCGGCAAGTTCAACCTGAGCGACGTGCACGCCGCCATCGGCCTGGGCCAACTGGCCGTGTTGCCGCACATCACCGCACGCCGCGCTGCGCTGGCCCAAGCCTATTTCGAGGCCGCGGCGGAAACCGGCCTTGAAACGCTGGGCATCGGTTTGCCGCCGCGGCTGCAGGTGGGTGAAACGGCGGTCGGCGGTGTCGGCAACTGGCATTTGTTCCAGGTGCTGCTGCCTGAGCGCCCAAACAGTGGCGGCCGCGCCGCGGT
>JANXMO010000060.1 GCA_025354615.1 Burkholderiales bacterium
GAAAGTGATTGCCGACCACATCCGGGCCTGCAGCTTCACGATTGCCGATGGCGTCGTTCCCGGCAATGAAGGCCGGGGCTACGTGCTGCGCCGCATTGCCCGCCGGGCCATTCGCCATGGCTACAAGCTGGGCGCACGGGCGCCGTTTTTCCACACGCTGGTCACTGCGCTGGCGGCCGAAATGGGTGACGCGTATGCGGAGCTGCGCACCTCGCAGCAGCGCATCACCGAGGTGCTGAAACAAGAGGAAGAACGCTTTTTCCAGACCATTGCCAACGGCATGGAGTTGCTCGATGCGGCGCTGGCGGCGCTGCCCGCCGCAACCGCCAGCGCCACGCCGCGCTTGGCTGGCGAGGTGGCATTCAAGCTTCACGACACCTTTGGCTTCCCGCTGGACTTGACGGCCGACGTCTGCCGTGAACGCGGCGTCGGCGTTGACACCGCGGCCTTCGAAGCCGCCATGGCACGCCAGCGCGAACAGGCTCGCGCTGCGGGCAAATTCAAGATGGCCGCCGGCCTCGAGTACAGCGGTGGCGCCACCACCTTTCATGGCTATGACGGCTTGTCGCACGACGAGGCAACGGTCACGGCCATTTACGTTGACGGCGCGAGCGTGGCGCAGGCCCAGGCGGGCGACGATGCCGTCATCGTGCTTGACCACACACCGTTTTACGCCGAGTCGGGCGGGCAAGCGGGTGACACGGGTGAGCTGCGCAATGCCACCGCACGGGTGCGCATCGAAGACACGTTCAAAATCCAGGCGGCCGTGTTTGGCCACCACGGGCGGGTGCTCGAAGGCGGCGTCAAAGTAGGCGACCGCTTTCAGGCGCGGGTCGATACGGCCACGCGTGCTCGCACCGTGCGCAACCACAGCGCCACCCACTTGCTGCACAAAGCGCTGCGCGAAGTGCTGGGCCTGCACGTGCAGCAAAAAGGCTCGCTGGTGACGCCCGAGCGCACACGCTTCGATTTTGCGCACCCGGCAGCGCTGAGCCCGCTGCAGGTCGCGCAGGTCGAGGCCTTGGTCAACGCGGAAATCCTGGCCAATGTGGCAACGCAGGCGCGTGTGATGGGCCTCGAAGAAGCGCAGAAAACCGGCGCC
>JANXMO010000091.1 GCA_025354615.1 Burkholderiales bacterium
CCTGGCGATCGAGCAGATCCGCTTTGGTGACCGCCTGGTGCTGACCTGGGACCTCGACGCCGCCGCCGCCGCCGCGCCGATGCCGCCGCTGCTGCTGCAGCCGCTGGTCGAAAACGCGGTGCGCCACGGCGTCGAGCCGGCCGCCGCGGGCGGCACCGTCAGCGTGCGCACCCGCGTGCAGCTGGGCCGTGCCGTCATCACCATCACCAACAGCGTGCCCGACGCGGCATCCACCCCCGGCCAAGGCATGGCCTTGCGCAACGTGCGCGAGCGGCTGTGGCTGATGCACGATGTGGCAGCGCAGCTGGAGGTGCAGCGCGAGCCGGACCGTTTTTGCGTGCAAATCGAGGTGCCGTTGTGACGGCGCTGCGCATTCTGCTCGTCGATGATGAAGAACTGGCGCGCGCGCGGCTGCGCAGTTTGATCGCCGAATGCACGCAGCCGCAAGGCATCGTCGTGGGCGAAGCGCCCAACGCGGCGCAGGCGCTGCACTGGTGCCTGAGCCACCCCGGCGGCTGCGATCTCGCGCTGCTCGACATCCGCATGCCCGGGCGCGGCGGCATGGAACTGGCGGTTGAATTGCACGCGCTGCCGCTGCCGCCGGCGCTGGTGTTCGTCACCGCGCACGCCGAGCACGCATTGAAAGCGTTCGAGCTGGAGGCTGCCGACTATCTGACCAAGCCGGTGCGGCGCGAGCGGCTGGAGGCCGCACTGCAGCGCGTCGCGCAACGCCTGCAGCCGCGGCGCGCGCCCGTCGACACGCCGCGGCTGCCGGCAGTGGTGGCAGGCGACCCGGTTCTCATCGTGAGTGACCGCGGCCGCGTGCTGCGCATTCCAGTGGCCGAAGTGCTGTACCTGAAAGCCGAGTTGAAGTACGTGACTTTGCGCACCGCCACCCACACCCATGTGCTGGACGACGCACTGAGCGATCTGCAGCAGCGCCTGGGCAGCCGCTTCATCCGCGTGCACCGCAATGCATTGGTGGCACACCAGGCCGTGCGTGCACTGGAGCGCCGCGTGTTGGCCGGCAGTGACGAAGAAGGCGGCGAATGCTGGGCCGTGCGCGTGGCGCCACTCGACGAGTGGCTGGCCGTGTCACGCCGCCAAGTGGGTGCAGTGCGAGAGGCGCTGGCAGCCAGCGGCGTGTGAGGGCTCGGTTGCTGCCGAGCCCCTTACTCGCGCCAGGCGTATCAGCGCCCGGGCGGGTTGTCAGCCGCGCTTGTTGCGCCGCACCGACCAGCCCAGCAGGGCCAGCCCGCTCAACATCAGGCCATAAGTGCCTGGTTCCGGCACTGCCGCAATCGACGTCAAGCCGATCACGTTGAAATTGCCGCCGATCGAGCCCTTGGGCGTCAAGGCACCGGTT
>JANXMO010000127.1 GCA_025354615.1 Burkholderiales bacterium
ACGCGGTTGGTGAAGTCCACCGGCAGCGGCTCGCCACGGCCCAGCATGTCCTGGATGCGCTTGTGGGCTGCGTCGCGCCCGGTCAGCATCCGGCCGCTGAGCAGCAGCGTTTCACCCGGCTTCCACGCGGCGACCTGTTCCTTCGTCAGGCTGTTCAAATCGACACGCCGGCTCTTGTTGTAGTCGGGCTGCCACTGCACGTCAGGCCAGGCGTCGAGCGGCGGCGGCTCCAAAAACACGGGTCCGGAACCGTCGAGCACGAAATGCGCGTGCCGCGTGGCCGCGCAGTTGGGAATCATCGCCACCGGCTTGCCCGCCGCGTGGGTCGGGTACATCGAAATCTTCACGTCGAGCACCGTGGTCAGGCCGCCCAGGCCTTGGGCGCCGATGCCCAGCGCGTTGATCTTGTCGCACAGCTCGATGCGCAGCGCTTCAACCGGGCTCTGCGGGCCGCGTGCCTTGAGCTCGTCCATGTCGATCGGCTCCATCAGCACTTCCTTGGCCATCAGCATGGCTTTTTCAGCAGTGCCGCCGATGCCGATGCCGAGCATGCCCGGCGGGCACCAGCCGGCGCCCATGGTGGGCACCGTTTTAAGGACCCAGTCGACCAGGTTGTCGCTCGGGTTCATCATCACGAATTTGCTTTTGTTCTCGCTGCCGCCGCCTTTGGCCGCGACTTGCACGTCGACGGTGTTGCCGGGCACCACGGTCATGTGGACGACGGCCGGCGTGTTGTCGCGCGTGTTCTTGCGCTCGAACTGCGGGTCGGCCACGATGCTGGCGCGCAGCGGGTTGTCGGCGTTGAGGTAGCCGCGGCGCACGCCTTCGTTGACGGCGTCTTCGATGCTGCCGCAAAAGCCCTCGAAGCGCACGTCCATGCCGATTTTCAGGAACACATTGACGATGCCGGTGTCTTGGCAAATCGGCCGCCGGCCTTCGGCGCAGAGGCGGGAGTTGGTCAAAATTTGCGCAATCGCGTCTTTTGCCGCGGGACTTTGTTCACGCGCATAGGCACGCGCGAGGTGGGAGATGTAATCTGCAGGGTGGTAGTAGCTGATGTATTGCAGCGCGGCGGCAATGCTCTCGATCAGGTCGGCGCTGCGCAATATAGTGGTCATGAACGGCTTTCGATGTCGGTAAGCAAAGGCAAAGGCGTTGGCGAAGCCGCACAAATTGTAGTTGTCGCCTGCAGCCACGGTTGCCTTGAAAAAGAGGGCTGCGGCTGCGTTGATCGATGTTTGAAGCACTGAAAAGACAAGCAAATGAGCGAACGCAACTCTGATATTTACGAGCCGCCAGCGGCGGTGGTGGCTGCCGCCCATGTGTCCGGCCGCGCGGCCTATGACCGGCTGGTGGCCGAAGCTGAAACCGATTACGAAGGCTATTGGGCGCGCTTGGCGCGTGAATTCATCAGCTGGCACAAGCCGTTCACCGAAGGGCTGGACGCCAGCGATGCACCGTTTTTCAAGTGGTTTGCCGACGGCACGCTGAACGTTTCCTACAACTGTCTGGACCGTCATGTCGAGGCGGGGCAGGGTGAAAAAACCGCACTCATTTTTGAAGCCGACGACGGGCAAATCACTCGCGTCAATTACCGCGAACTGCTGGCGCGCACCTGCCGGCTGGCCAACGCGTTGCGCGCGCAGGGCGTGCGCAAGGGCAACCGTGTCGTCATCTACATGCCGATGGGCATCGAAGGGGTGATGGCCATGCAGGCGTGCGCACGCATCGGCGCCACTCACTCGGTGGTGTTCGGCGGGTTTTCGGCGCAAAGCCTGCGCGACCGCATTGAAGACGCCGGCGCGGTGTTGGTGTTGACCGCCGACGAGCAGCTGCGCGGCGGCAAGCGCCTGCCGCTCAAAGCCATCGTCGACCAAGCACTGGCGCTGGGCGGCTGCGAGTCGGTGCGCAGCGTGATCGTCTACCAGCGCACCGGCGGCGCTGTTGATTGGCAGCCGCACGACCATTGGCTGCATGAACTCAGCGCGGCGCAGCCTACCACCTGCGAGCCGGAATGGGTGGAGGCGGAGCACCCGCTGTTTTTGCTCTACACCTCCGGCTCCACGGGCAAGCCCAAAGGCGTACAGCACTCGTCAGGCGGCTATTTGCTGCACGCGGCGCTGACGACGAAATGGACTTTCGATCTGAAGCCCGACGACGTTTTCTGGTGCACCGCCGATATCGGCTGGGTGACTGGCCACAGCTACGTGACTTACGGGCCGCTGGCGTTGGGCGCCACCGAAGTGGTGTTCGAAGGCGTGCCGACCTACCCCGATGCCGGGCGCTTCTGGGAGGTCATCCAGCGCCATGGCGTCACGGTGTTCTATACCGCGCCGACCGCCATCAGGTCGTTGATCAAAGCGGTCGAGGGCCAGCCCCAAACCCATCCCAGGCACTACGATCTGACAAGCCTGCGCATCCTCGGAACCGTGGGCGAACCCATCAACCCGGCGGCTTGGCGCTGGTATCACGAGCAGGTGGGCGGCAGCCGCTGTCCGGTGATCGACACCTTCTGGCAAACCGAAACCGGCGGCCACATCATCACCCCGCTGCCGGGCGCCACGACCTTGGTGCCGGGGTCGTGCACACTGCCGTTTCCCGGCATCATCGCCGCCGTCGTCGATGAAAGTGGCAAGGAATTGCCGCACGGCCATGGCGGCATTCTGGTCGTCAAGAAGCCGTGGCCCAGCATGATCCGCAACATCTGGGGCGACCCGGAACGTTTCAAGAAAAGCTATTACCCCGACGAATTCAATGGCCAGTACTACCTGGCGGGTGACGGCGCCGTGCGCGACGCCACCACCGGCTACTTCACGATCACCGGCCGCATCGACGACGTGCTGAACATCAGCGGCCACCGCATGGGAACGATGGAAATCGAGTCGGCGCTGGTGTCGTGCACCGAGCTCGTGGCCGAAGCCGCCGTGGTCGGGCGGCCCGACGAGACGACGGGCGAGGCCATTTGCGCTTTTGTTGTCCTCAAACAGGGCCGGCCGGAAGGCGACGACGCAAAAGCCATTGCAAGCCGCCTGCGCGAATGGGTGGCGAAGGAAATCGGGCCGATTGCCAAACCGCGTGACATCCGCTTTGCCGACAACCTGCCCAAGACGCGCTCAGGCAAAATCATGCGCCGCCTGCTGCGCTCGGTGGCCCGCAACGAGCCGGTGACACAGGACATCAGCACCTTGGAAAACCCAGCCATTCTCGAGCAGTTGGGCCAGGCGTATTAATCAGTCTCCAAAACACC
>JANXMO010000149.1 GCA_025354615.1 Burkholderiales bacterium
GGCGAAGACCACCGACATCGTGGTGCAGCAGACCATCGACATCCCGCGCATCTCGGTGGTGCCGACGGGTGAGGTCACCACCGGCTTTAACGCGTTCACGCTGGATGTGAGCCAACTGCACTTGCAGCCCGGCGCACGCGAGATCGTCGGCCAGATGCTGCGCACGAACGAGCAGTTCACGTTGGCATCGGCGGCCGGGCTGAAGGAGGCGCGGCTTGAGGACTACATCGTCCACGCTCTCGTGGACTTCGATGACATCGACTACTTCACCCACGCCGAGTTGCTGTACGAACTGGCCGGGCAGATGGTTCGGCATCTTCAGACCTACTTGTCTGAAGCCGAGGCCCTCAGCGTGCTCGACCGCGACCGCCGGCTGATCGCTCGCGAGATTCACGCGCAGATGCTGGCTCACTTCTGGGAGAAGGCGACCAGCTACGAGGTGCAGGTGAGCCGAGGCTTCACAGAACTAAGGCCGTGCAACTACACCGTTGTGGCCGGCCAGACATCGCATCATTTTCGCGAGACGGTGGTCGAGGTCGGCCGCATCAAACAGATGCTTTTCGGCGGTTTCACGAAGTGCCTGTATCCGCTCCAGCGGTTTGACTCTGACACGGAGCGGCGCTTCGCGGTCATCCTGGAACGCGACGCCCAGAAGTGGTTCAAGCCAGCAAAGGGGCAGTTCCTGATTTACTACAAGCTGGGCACCGAGCAGCCGGAGTACATCCCTGACTTCGTGGCGGAGACAGCCACCCACATCTTCATGGTCGAGACCAAGGCACGAACCGATGTCGAGACCCAGGAAGTGGCTGCCAAGGCATCGGCAGCGGCGCAATGGTGCCAGCATGCGTCGGACCACGCCAAAACCGTCGGTGGCAAGCCTTGGGTCTACGTGCTGCTGCCGCACGATGAGGTAAAGGAATCGTCACGGCTGGTGGACTACATACGGTTCCAGGCAAAGACATAGGGGTCAACATCCGTAACCACCAGTAAGGCGCTGGAGGTGGCGCTGATTGCAAAGTGGAGCGCCTTGATTCGTACGGGGCGCAATCGGGAAGTCACCGACGAATGTTTATTGCGGCAGAAGTGGCTGTAGCCAAGATGTAGGGCAACCATCCCAAATGCCGCCGGGCTACTCCGACTTGCTGCCCAACGATCCCACTTTCGGTGGGGACGCCAATCAAAGCCGACCGTTAAAAAGCCCTGGATGGCAGCTCACTTGACACTTTCATTAGGATCCGCAAGTCCTTCATTTGAAACAGATTTTTATTTCAAACGAGCGTTCCGCTTTATCTGTAAGTAATTGATTTCATTGTTTTTTTTGCTAATTCATTGAGGTTTGCGGACGCAATGCGCTAAAGTGGCGGGCAGTGCACTTTTGTGGGTATTTGTGGCAAATTTTGATTTCCAGGGGCCGGCGGCCTTGACGTTGGACGGCAAAGGGCGTATTGCCATGCCATCGCGTCACCGCGAGGTGCTGGCGTCAAAAGGCGTTCAGCAGCTCACGCTGACCAAGCACCCTGAAGGCGCGTTGATGGTGTTTCCGCGCCCGGCCTGGGAAATTTTTCGCGAAAAGGTGGCGGCTTTGCCGATGGCGGCCAGCGGCTGGAAGCGGGTGTTTCTGGGCAACGCGATGGATGTGGAGATGGATGCCTCGTCACGTGTGCTGATCGCCCCGGAATTGCGCCAAGCCGCCAACCTGGTGCGCGATGTGATGTTGTTGGGCATGGGCAGCCACCTGGAGCTGTGGGACGCCCAACGCTACGCCGAGCATGAAGCCACCGTGATGGCCGGCGACATGCCCGATGCCCTCAAAAACTTCACGTTCTGAGCTGAACTGCTCTCAGCCATGAACGCGACGTCCGTCACGTCTGCCCACACCACCGTGCTGCTGCGTGAAGCGGTCGAGGCTGTACTGGGCGATGCCCGCGCCGCCAGCGGCGGCATTTATGTCGACGCCACGTTTGGCCGCGGCGGCCACAGCCGGGCTTTGTTGTCGGCGCTGCCGCCGGGCGCTCAGCTGATCGCCATCGACCGCGACCCGGCGGCGGTGGCCGAAGCCGCGGCACTGCAGGCGCAAGACGCCCGCTTTTCGATTCACCACGCGGCTTTTTCCGAACTGGCGGCCGTGCTGGCGCGCTGCGGCGTGGCCCAGGTCGACGGCCTGCTGCTCGATCTGGGCGTGTCATCGCCGCAGATCGACGAGCCGGCGCGGGGTTTCAGCTTTCGCTTCGACGGCCCGCTGGACATGCGCATGGACACGACGCGCGGCGAAAGCGCCGCCGAGTTCCTGGCCCGTGCCGACGAGCGCCAAATCGCCGAGGTGATCCGCGATTACGGCGAGGAGCGCTTTGCCGTGCAGGTGGCGCGTGCGCTGGTGGCGCGGCGCGAGGGCGGTGACCCGGTGCGCAGCACGCAGGCGCTGGCCGCTGTGGTGGCCGGTGCCGTCAAAACGCGCGAGCCAGGCTTGAACCCGGCCACGCGCACCTTCCAGGCGCTGCGCATCTTCGTCAACGCCGAGCTCGACGAGCTTCAAACGGTGCTGCAAACGGCGCTGGCGGCGCTGGCGCCGGGCGGGCGGCTGGTGGTGATCAGCTTTCACTCGCTGGAAGACCGCATCGTCAAGACCTTCATCGCCCGCGAGAGCAAGCCGCTGTTCGACCGCCGGGCGCCGTTTGCCGCGCCGCCGCCAGTGCGTTTGGCGGCGCTGGGGCGCATCAAACCTGCTGCGGCCGAAGTGGCGGCCAACCCGCGCGCGCGCTCCGCCGTGATGCGGGTGGCGCAGCGCACGGCGGTGCCATTGAACGGCGCCTCAATGACCGCGGTCACGACGGGGGCGGCCCGGTGACGCGCGTCAACCTGCTGCTGCTGGCGCTGCTGGTGGCC
>JANXMO010000158.1 GCA_025354615.1 Burkholderiales bacterium
GGCGAACTCAGCAACGTGGTGGAAAGCGACTTCGGCTACCACATCATCCTGCTGACCGGCGTGCGCGGCGGCACGACACGCAGCTTTGATGCGGTGCGGCCTGAACTGGAAGCAGACCTCAAACAGCAGCGCGGTCAAAAGAAGTTTGATGAAGCGGCGGCCGAATTCACCAACCTGGTCGAAGACCAGTCCGACAGCTTGCAGCCCGTGGCAGAAAAATTCAAGCTGACTCTGCAACACGTCAAAGACCTGGCGCGCGTGCCGGCGCCGCAAGCCAGCGGCCCGCTGGCATCGCCAAAGTTTCTCGATGCCCTGTTTGCGGCTGACACCTTGCGCAACAAGCGCAACACCCAGGCCGTGGAAACGTCGTCACGGCAATTGGTGTCAGGGCATGTGCTGAAACACGTGCCCGCGCATCTGCTGCCGCTGTCGGTTGTCAAAGCCCAGGTGCAACAACGGGTGGCTGCCGTTCAAGCCGCGGCATTGGCGCGTAGAAAAGGCGAAGCTGCTCTGGCAGCTGCAAAGCAATCACCACAAAACCCATGGCCGGATGCTGCCATGCAAACGGTCTCTCGCATGTCGATTCGTGACGCGGCGGTGCCGCGGCCCGTCGTGGATGCCGTGCTGCGCGCGGCACCTGTGCGCCTGCCGACAGTAATGGGTATTGACCTGGGCGACGAGGGTTACGCCTTGGCGCGGGTCGTGCGCGTGCTGGGTCGAGACCCGGCAGCTGGTGAGGTTGGGAAAGCCCGTTCACAGTACGCCCAGGCTTGGGGTGAAGCGGAGTCACAGGCTTACTATGCGGCACTGAAAAGCCAGTTCAAAGTGCAGATCAAAGCGCCCCAACCCACCAATGCCGAGTCTGTTTTGAATACATCGCCTTGAACGTAGCGCCGGTCTTCGCATTTCCATTGGAAGCAGCGGGACGAGCGCAATCAATCATTTATACTGCATGCCTGCGGTGGCTGTAGCTCAGTTGGTAGAGTCCAGGATTGTGATTCCTGTTGTCGTGGGTTCGAGCCCCATCAGCCACCCCATCTTTTCAGAGTCGTTATAAAAAAGGCCTTCAAAAATGATTTTGAAGGCCTTTTTTACTTATGGGCCCGAGAGTTGGGCATTGAGTGAAACGTTCACATATGGCTGATCAAGACCTGGCCGAATCCGGAGCATGACACTTGCGTCGCGCCGTCCATCAAACGGGCAAAGTCATACGTGACTTTCTTGGACAGAATGGATTTTTCCATGGCGGAAATAATTAGGTCGGCAGCTGCCGTCCAACCCATGTGGCGCAGCATCATCTCAGCTGACAAGATTTCAGAGCCGGGATTGACGTAGTCTTTGCCCGCGTATTTGGGTGCCGTGCCGTGAGTGGCTTCGAACATGGCAACCGAGTCGCTCATGTTGGCGCCAGGCGCAATGCCGATGCCGCCCACTTGTGCCGCCAGGGCATCGGAGACGTAGTCGCCATTCAGATTGAGTGTGGCAATGACGGAGTACTCGGCGGGGCGCAACAAAATCTGCTGCAAGAAGGCATCGGCAATCACGTCTTTGACAACGATGTCGCGCCCGGTTTTTGGATTGGTGAACTTGGCCCATGGGCCGCCATCGATTGGCTGCGCGCCAAACTCGCTGCTGGCCAGTTGGTAGCCCCAATCACGGAATCCACCTTCGGTGAACTTCATGATGTTGCCCTTGTGCACCAGCGTCACCGACGGTTTGTCGTTGTCGATCGCATACTGAAGCGCCTTGCGCACCAGGCGCTGCGTGCCTTCGCGCGACACCGGTTTGATGCCAATGCCGGAGGTATTGGGGAATCGAATTTTTTTGACACCAAATTCGTCTTGCAGAAATTTAATCAACTTCTTGGCTTTGTCGCTCTCGGCCTCAAACTCGATGCCAGCGTAAATGTCTTCCGAGTTCTCACGGAAAATGACCATGTTGGTCTTCTCGGGCTCTTTGACGGGCGACGGTACGCCGGTGAAGTATTGAATCGGCCGCAAGCAAACGTAGAGATCAAGTTCCTGGCGCAAGGCAACGTTCAATGAACGGATGCCGCCACCGACCGGCGTGGTGAGCGGGCCTTTGATCGACACCACATAGTCTTTTAGAACGGTCAGGGTTTCTTCGGGCAGCCAAACATCGGGCCCGTAGACGCGAGTTGATTTTTCACCCGCGTAAATCTCCATCCACTGAATTTCTTTTTGCCCGGCATAAGCTTTGGCTACCGCCGCATTCACCACCTTGATCATGACGGGCGTGATGTCGATCCCGGTGCCATCACCTTCGATGTAAGGAATGATCGGCCGATCTGGCACGTTGAGCGAAAAGTCCGCATTCACGGTGATCTTTTGCCCTTTGGCGGGAACGGTGATGTGTGAGTCCATGGGCTTGGCGCGGCTTATCAAGCCGGGTTGTTGTGCAGGAATGGTGATATCAATTCTAAAGGGGGCGCTGGATAAACTCTGTTGAGCCGCAAAGTAGACTGAGAACTCTTGTAGAACTTCAAGTGCTCGTCTTCATGATTAAAATTGAATTGCCGTTGGCGCAGTGTGTCAGGGTTCTTTTGCTGGCCTTGTGGTTCACCAGCGGCACGCTGGTTCAGGCGCAGGAGAGCCAGCCGCACCTGTCAGTTGTGCCACTGAGTGCCGGCATGCATTTGATCCAGGCGGAAGTTGCGCTGACGCCTGAGCAGCGGGCCAGCGGGCTGATGTGGCGAAAAACGCTCGGGCCCAACGAAGGCATGATCTTTGTTTTTGAGCAGTCGGCTCCGCAATGTTTTTGGATGCAAAACACACTTCTGCCTTTGTCGGTGGCTTTTTTGAATGATGACGGCGTCGTCGTCAACCTCGATGAGATGAAGCCGCTGACGCAGAATTCACACTGTTCAACGCAGCCAGTGCGATATGTGCTCGAGATGAATGCCGGCTGGTTTCCACCACGATTGTCAGTGTCGGCAACGGTTGCGTACAGGGCTATAGGTTTTTGGCTCCAAACCGAAACCCACTCCGGGTCGGTCCGTTCGGGAGACTTGTCTACAAGCTGGCCATCCCGTCCTCCCCGTTCATG
>JANXMO010000190.1 GCA_025354615.1 Burkholderiales bacterium
CGAGTTCACTGCCCGCCACATCGGCATCACCGCCGCCGATGAGCAGCGCATGCTGGCCACGGTCGACGCGGCAGGCGTGGGCCTCACACGGCACGTGCTGATCGACGCAATCGTGCCGCGCAGCATTGCCCGGCCCACGCCAATGGCGCTGCCCGCGCCGCTCAACGAAGCCGCGTCGTTGGCCGAATTGAAGGCCGTGGCGGGGCGCAACCGACTGCTGAAAAGCTTCATCGGTCAGGGCTACCACGGCACGCACACACCCGGCGTGATTTTGCGCAACGTGCTGGAAAACCCGGCTTGGTACACCGCCTACACGCCTTACCAGGCCGAAATTTCGCAAGGCCGGATGGAAGCGCTGGTCAACTTCCAGACTCTGGTGTGCGATTTGACCGGGCTGGCCATCGCCGGCGCCTCGATGCTCGATGAGGCCACGGCCGCCGCCGAAGCGATGACGCTGGCGCTGCGCGTTGGCAAGAGCACCTCCACCCGCTTTTTCGTCGCAGACGACGTGCTGCCGCAAACATTGGAAGTGGTGCAGACGCGGGCGCGGCCGCTGGGCATCGAGGTGGTGACCGGCCCGCTTGATGACGCCGGCGCGGCTGGCGCTTTCGCCGTGCTGCTGCAATACCCCGGCGTCAACGGCCAGGTGCGCGACCTGGCTCCGGCGATTACCGCGGTGCATGCCGCTGGCGGCCTGGCCATCGTCGCGGCCGACCTGCTGGCGTTGACGCTGCTGGTGCCACCAGGCGAATTGGGCGCCGACATCGCGGTGGGCAACACCCAGCGCTTCGGCATGCCGATGGGCAACGGCGGCCCGCACGCGGCTTATCTCGCCACCCGCGATACGTTCAAGCGCTCGATGCCCGGCCGCCTGGTCGGCGTCAGCGTCGACGCGCACGGCCACCCGACCTACCGGCTGGCGCTGCAGACCCGCGAGCAGCACATTCGGCGTGAAAAGGCAACTTCCAACATCTGCACGGCGCAAGTGCTGCCGGCGGTGGTGGCCAGCCTGTACGCCGTCTACCACGGCCCCGACGGCTTGCGGCGCATCGCCCGCCGCGTCGCCAGCTACACCGCGGTGTTGGCCGCCGGTCTGCAGCAACTGGGCTGGACGCTCGCGCACGACACCGCGTTCGACACGTTGGAAATACACAGCGGCGCCCATACCGCGGCGTTGCTCGACGGCGCGCGCACGGCCGGCTTCAATCTGCGCGCCGCCTCCGCCGAAACGGTCGGCATCACCCTGGATGAAACCACCGGGCGCGACGACATCATGTCGCTGTGGGCGCTGTTCGCTGGCGTTGCAGGCCGGGTGGTTGAACAACCCACTTTTGACCGCTTCGAAAAAGGCATTGCGCCTTTGCTGCCGTCGGCACTGGCCCGGCGCAGCGGTTTTCTCGACCACCCGGTGTTCAACAGCCACCACAGCGAGACGGAAATGCTGCGCTACATCCGCCGCCTGTCTGACAAGGATTTGGCACTGGACCGCAGCATGATTCCGCTGGGTTCGTGCACGATGAAGCTGAACGCCACCAGCGAGATGATTCCCATCACCTGGCCGGAATTCGCCCACATCCATCCGTTTGCGCCCGCCGACCAGTTGGCCGGCTACGACCAGCTGCGCCAGCAGCTCGAAGCCTGGCTGTGCGAGGCCACTGGCTACGCCGGCATCAGCCTGCAGCCGAATGCCGGCTCGCAGGGCGAATATGCCGGCCTGCTCGTCATCAAGGCGTTTCACGAAGCGCAGGGCCAGCCGCAGCGCGACATCTGTTTGATTCCGGAATCAGCCCATGGCACCAACCCGGCCTCAGCGCAAATGGCCGGCATAACCGTGGTCGTCGTCAAATGCGACGCGCAGGGCAACGTCGACATGGCGGATCTACAGGCGCAGTGTGAAAAGCACAGCCAGCGCCTGGCCGCCGTGATGATCACCTACCCCAGCACACACGGCGTATTCGAGGTGCGCGTGAGGGAGCTGTGCGACGTGGTGCACCGCCACGGCGGGCGGGTTTATGTGGACGGCGCCAACATGAACGCGCTGGTCGGCGTGGCCGCGCCCGGCGAGTTTGGCGGCGACGTCAGCCACCTGAACCTGCACAAGACGTTTTGCATTCCGCACGGCGGCGGCGGCCCAGGCGTCGGGCCGGTCTGCGTGGTGGCCGATCTGGTGCCGTATTTGCCGACGCACCGCAGTGCCGCGGAGCCTTCAAACGACGCTGATGATGCACGCCGGGTAGGCGCCATTTCCGCCGCCCCGCTGGGCAACGCCGCAGTGCTGCCGATCAGCTGGATGTACTGCCGCATGATGGGCGCCGACGGCCTGCGCGCCGCCACCGAAACCGCCATTCTGAGCGCCAACTACATCGCCGCGCGCCTGCACCGCCACTACCCGGTGCTGTACTCCAACCAAAACCCGGCGCTGCACGGCGGCGGCGTGGCGCACGAGTGCATCCTCGACCTGCGGCCGCTGAAAGAAGCCACCGGCGGCGCGCAAGGCATCAGCGCCGAAGACGTGGCCAAGCGCCTGATCGACTACGGTTTCCACGCGCCCACGCTGAGCTTCCCGGTGCCCGGCACCTTGATGGTCGAGCCGACCGAGAGCGAGCCGCTGGTCGAGATCGACCGCTTTTGCGAGGCGATGATCGCCATCCGTGAGGAAATCCGCCATGTCGAAACCGGCCGCTGGCCGCGCATCGACAACCCGCTGAAAAACGCGCCGCACACTGCTGAGGCGCTGCTGAAAGCCGATTGGCCGCACGCCTATTCACGCGAACAGGCGGCCTATCCGATGGCCTCGGCACGCGGCAACAAGTACTGGGCGCCGGTGGGGCGGGTCGACAACGTGTGGGG
>JANXMO010000223.1 GCA_025354615.1 Burkholderiales bacterium
GCTGGAGGCCACCTGTTCGCTGGACATCGGCTGCCCGCCCGACCAATTCAACGCCTTTTGCGACGCGCACCCGGACCGCACGGTGGTCGTCTACGCCAACACCAGCGCCGCCGTGAAGGCCCGCGCCGACTGGATGGTGACCAGCGCCTGCGCCGTGGCCATCGTGCGGCACCTGCACGCGCAAGGCCAGAAAATCCTTTGGGCGCCGGACCGCCACCTGGGCCGCTACATCCAGGAGCAAACCGGCGCCGACATGCTGCTGTGGCAAGGCGACTGCATCGTGCACGACGAATTCAAAGGCATCGAGCTGGAACTGCTGCGCCGCGAGCACCCGGGCGCGCAGGTGCTGGTGCACCCGGAGTCACCCGCCAGCGTGGTGGCGCAGGCCGATGTGGTCGGCTCGACGACGCAGCTGCTCAAAGCCGTGGTCGACGGCAGCGCGTCAACCTACATCGTGGCCACCGACAACGGCATCCTGCACCGCATGCGCCAGCTGGCGCCGGGCAAACGGCTGCTGGAAGCGCCCACCGCCGGGCGCAGCGCCACCTGCAAGAGCTGCGCGCATTGCCCGTGGATGGCGATGAACGAATTGCAAGGCGTGCTGGCCCGCCTGCAACACGGCGGCGGCGAGATCAGCGTGCCGGAGCCCACCCGCGCGCAGGCGCTGGGGTGCATCGAGCGGATGCTGGACTTCGTGGCTGCACACCCGACCTCCGCAGCGCCAGCGCCGCAGGGCTTCGTGCCGAACATCGGCGCGGCTTGAAATGAAGACTGTCGTGTTCGACCACAACGAAACACTGGCCCAGGCCCGCGCGCGCAACATCCGCGACGCGCTGATGGAAGACATCGGCCGCGGTGACTGGACCGGCCAACTGGTGCCCGCCGGTCGCCGTGTGCACGCCGCGCTGCGCGTGCGCGAAGCCGCCGTGCTGGCCGGGCGGGACTGGTTCGACGGCTGCGTGCTGGCGCTAGACCCGGCAGCGCAACTCGCCTGGCAGCACGCCGAAGGCGACACGCTGGCCGCCGACACAGTGATCTGCACCATTGAAGCCGAGGCCCGCGCGCTGCTGTCGGCCGAGCGGCCGGCGCTCAATTTCCTGCAGCTGCTGTCGGCCACCGCCACCGCGGCGCGCGCGCACGCCGAAGCGATTGCAGGCGCATCGCCCAACCCGAACGGCTGCGTGGTGCTCGACACCCGCAAAACTCTGCCCGGCCTGCGCCAGGCGCAAAAGTACGCGGTACGCGTGGGCGGCGGCCACAACCAAAGGCTGGCGCTGTGGGACGGCATCCTGATCAAGGAAAACCACATTGCCGCTGCTGGCAGCGTGGCCGCGGTACTCGCCGCCGCGCACGCCCTGCAGGCGGGTGTCGACATCCAGATCGAAGTTGAAACGCTGGAACAGCTGCGCGAAGCTTTGGCCGCCGGCGCCACCAGCGTGCTGCTCGACAACTTCACCGAACCCGCGATGCGCGAAGCCGTTGCGCTGACCGCCGGCCGGGCGCTGCTCGAAGTGTCCGGCGGCGTCGGCCTCACACAACTGCGCGGCATTGCCGCCACCGGCGTCGACCGCATTTCGGTCGGCAAGCTGACGAAGGACGTGCGGGCGGTGGACTACTCGCTGCGGGTGCTGGGGTCAGTGGCGGCCGACCATTGATGCCGCGTTTACCGGCTGCCAACACTCAGTTTGTCTCATCCACCTGCAGTTGAGCAGGAATGTCAGACTGCTGATGCAATAGCCGAATGACAACCAGTTGAGCATCATGCTCTATGTAAAAAACGGTGTAGGGGAACTGACGCATCAGCCATGAACGCAGGCCCGGCATTCCCAACAATTCGCTGTAACGCGGCGAGCCGGTGCCAGGAAAATTGTGCAGGTGGTGGAACGCAGTATCCAAAGCCTTTACGAATTGAAGCGCCACCCGGGCCCCTGCTTCCTGCAGGTAGCGCGAATAGATGCCTTCAATATCTTGTTCGGCTGCTTTTCTCAATACCACCCGCTTCACGGGGCGCCTTATTGGGCGCGTTGCTGCAAATCGAGCTTTAGCTCATCCCATGAACGGCCTGGTGGCGAGGCCAGCCCTTGCAACAGCAATGAACGCATCTTTTCTTTGGCGGCTTCGCATTCGTCTTTGCGCACCAGGTCGCTTAAATATTCACTGTGCGAGTCATAGCCGCGTGACGTGACTTGCTCGTCTACAAACGATTTCAGCGAGTCGGGCAAGGAGATATTTATCAAGGTATTTGCCATGCTGAAAAGATAGCATGGACTGCGGGTATTGACACGTGTGTGAAGTTTGCCAAATCCTGATTTATGCAGTTCTTTTGCATTGAACGGGCTTTTTACCGCCGCACCTCCGGCGCCAGCACCGTCGGGAAGCTGACCGGCAGCTCATTCGGAAAGTCCCGGCTGTAGTGCAGGCCGCGGCTTTCGTGGCGGGCCAGCGCTGAACGCACGACGAGTTCGGCACAGTCGACGAGATTGCGCAGTTCCAGCAGATCGCGGCTGACGCGGAAATTGGCGTAGTAGTCCTCGATCTCGCCTTTCAGCAAATCGATGCGGTGCAGCGCGCGTTCCAGCCGCCGCGTGCTGCGCACGATGCCGACGTAGTTCCACATCAGCAACCGCAGCTCGTCCCAGTTGTGCGAGATGACGACTTGCTCGTCGGCATCGTCCACCAGGCTTTCGTCCCAGTGCGGCAGCAGCACGGCGGGCAGCGGCGCCGCAGCCAGGATATGCGCCGAGCAGCTGCGCCCGAGCACCACGCACTCCAGCAGCGAATTGCTGGCCAGGCGGTTGGCGCCGTGCAGGCCGGTGTAGCCGGCCTCGCCGACCGCGTACAGGCCGGGCAGGTCGCAGCGGCCGTCCAGGTCGGTGACGATGCCGCCGCAGGTGTAGTGCGCCGCCGGCACCACCGGAATGGGCTGGCGCGCGATGTCCAGCCCCAGCGTCAGGCAGAAGGCGTGGATAGTGGGGAAATGCGTTTTCAAAAAGTCTTCGCCGAGGTGGGTGGCGTCCAGCCAGACGCAGTCCAGGCCGTGGCGCTTCATTTCGAAGTCGATGGCGCGGGCCACGATGTCGCGCGGCGCCAGCTCGCCGCGTTCGTCATGCGCCGGCATGAAGCGCGTGCCGTCGGCCAGGCGCAGGTAGGCGCCCTCGCCGCGCAGCGCTTCGGTGATCAAAAAACTGCGCGCCTGCGGCTGGTCTTGCGGGTAATACAGGCAAGTCGGGTGGAACTGGATGAACTCCATGTTGGCCACGCGGCAGCCGGCTCGCCAGGCCATGGCGATGCCGTCGCCGGTGGCGGTGTCGGGGTTGGTGGTGTAGCGGTAGACCTTGCCGACGCCGCCGGTGGCCAGCACGACGGCGGCGGCGGTCACGGTTTCGACGTGGCCGCTGGCGATGTCGAGCGCGTAGACGCCGTAGCAGCGCGGCGCCTCGCGGCGCTTCAAATGGCGCGAGGTGATGAGGTCCACCGCCA
>JANXMO010000015.1 GCA_025354615.1 Burkholderiales bacterium
TTGGTTTTCCAGTAGTTGCCATGCTCGATGTAGTGGGTGATGGTGTCGGCCAGCCAGGTGCCGGTCACGTCTTCCGTCATCGGGATGCGGACGATCAGCAGGTTGGTGCCGGTGTCGGCATGCATGCCCATTTGCGCCTGGTCTTGCGCGTAGACGCTCAAATTCGACTCGAGCATCATGCGGAACACGCGCAGCGTTCGGCCCGCCGTCACGATGCCGAAATTGAAGTTCATGTACATCGCATCCGGGTCGCTGTCGAAATTCGACAGCATGATCTCGAAACCTTCCACTTCAATCGCGCCGCGGTCCATGACGTTCTGCACGTCCGGAATTTCCAGCACGCCGCACAGCTCGCCGACCAAGTTCTGAAAATTTTCGTAGCTCATGGCTTGCGCCCCGTCATCAGGTTGGCTGTGTGCAGCAGCTCACCGCGGGCCAGCGCTTGTGCCAGCTGTTTTTCAGAACGCGGTTTGTGCGCATTGAACAACATCAATGGCAACACCGCATTGGAAAGGGACGACGACATGGGCACGGCGGCTGCCGCAGGGTTGGCCTGCGCCAGGGCGCTCGCCCGGGCGTCCAGCAACCAGTTCTTGACTTCGCCCCAAGTGATGAGTTCGCTGCGCGGCTGCGCGTTCTTGCAGTAACTGCGCGTCGCCATGCCTTGCAGCGCCGTTGAACCGCCGTGGCGTTGGGCCAGATCGGGTGCGGCGGAGGCGGCCCACAACAGCGCGGCTGCCAGCACCTCGGGGGCAAAAGGCGTTGGCGACAGCGGCTTGGCCGCGGTGAACAGCGGGCGCACGTGCGCAGGCGCCGCTGCTGCCAGCGCCGCCGAGCGCGCGCGGGCTTCGGCGTTTTGAGGCCGCGCCGCTGTGCCATGCCGGTATTTCGCCTTGAGGGCCGCTTCCCGCTTCGATCGGAAATGGGCAGCCGCCAAGCCGTCATCGTGCTGCCCGCGGGAGGAGTTTTCGTCCTTCGGCATTTCCATCGGCCGGTGCACCGATGCCCATTCATCGTCATCGTTCGAAATCGGCATGAAGACGTTGTTGTCGACTTCATCCGTACCGCGGTTGCCGGCAGCGCTCGCAGGCGGCGGCGGCGGCGGGCGGCGTGTCAGCTTTGCGGGTGTCCGCCCGGGCGTGCGTGCCGCCGCTTCATGCCGCATCGACCGTACGACGTAGCCCTTGTAAACAGAGGGCCGCGAATGGCCATGGGTATGTTTGTCGTGCGCCTGCTCATGTTCATGGTGACGCACGCGGTTGATCGCCTGCGTACGGTTTGTAGGGTTGTTGTTGGTTTTGTCAGGCATCACGGCTTCCTTTTCAACAGCAGATCCGGCGAGAGGGGCAAGCCGAATCCCGTTACTGAAAAACGGCTGTAAACAGCCGCTCTGAAAAGCGCAGCAGCGTTGAGCCGGCCCAGGGGCCGGCCATCAGCACCACCACGGTGACCGCCAACAGCTTGATGCCTTGCGAAATGCTCGAGTCTTGCAGCGACGTGACCGCCTGCACGAACGAAACGAGCAAGCCGACGACCGCCGACACGACCACGGCCGGCAAGGCCAGCACCAGGCACAGCATGAGGGCTTCGGAGGTGAGCTGGATGATGTATTCGTAAGTCATGGCGTCAAATAGTGCGGGCCGCGATGGCCCTGTCAGCGGTAAGTCATGACCAAGCCATGGATCAGCTTCGCCCAGCCATCCAGCAAGACGAACAACAGCAGCTTGAAAGGGATCGCCACGTTCGACGGCGTGACCTGCGACAGGCCCATTGCCAGCAGGACATTGGCGATCACCAGGTCGACGACGATGAAGGCGAGGTAGAGCACGAAACCGATGCGGAACGCCGCCGTCAACTCACTGAGCAGGAACGACGGCGCCAGCACGATCAAATCATCGGCTTGCAGCAGCTTGGCCTGCTCGGGCGGCCAGATGGACGTTGCCGAGCGCAGGAAGAACTGCACCTCACGAGCATCGGCGTGCTTTTTGAGAAAAGTGCGGAACGGTTCGCGTGCCGACTGCGCGGCTGAAAAAATGACCTGCGACGCCGACCCGCTGGTCGGCTTCATCGCGTCATTGGCCTCCATCACCACCGGCGTCATGATGTAGCACGACAGGATGATGGCCACGCCATTCAGCACGGTGTTGGGCGGCACCTGCTGCACGCCCATCGCATTGCGCAACAAGCCCAGCACCACGACGATCTTGGTGTACGACGTCACCACCATCGCGGCAAAAGGCAACACGGCCATCGCGGCCAGGATGAGGAACAGCGATAAGGGATCGGCGGCAGGCAAATTCGGCATGTCAAAGCCCCATGCGGGTGATGCGCACCGCCAGCTGGCTGCCGATGGCCACCAGTTGCCCTTCGCCCACGAGCTGACCCTGGCACATCATGCGCACAACGGCCTGTGCCACTGGGGTGGGCAGCTCGATCACGTAGCCCGGCCCCATGTCCGACAGTTCGGACAGGCTGAGCCGGGTGGCGTCGATCTCGAAATGCACCGGCAGCTGGAGCTGCGCCAGCTCAGCGCAGTCGGCCCCTTCGCTGGTTTGGGCTTCGTCGCTCGACAGTTGCGGGCCGCTGGTGGCCTCGATTGAAGAAGCGTTTTCGTCATACATCAGTTCAGCATCGATTTGCATGTCAATCCCCACGCCCAGTTTGAGTTGGCATTTCAGCGGCTGGCCGACCGGCGGCGCGCCCCACATCAGGCAGTCGCCCTCGGCCAGCGAGCCGATTTGCGCCGCGGTGAGCCGGCTGGTGCCAAGCCGGCAGCACAGCAGCAAACGCAAGGCGCTCAGTGAATCGGTGATGGCGGCAGCCTCGGTGGCGAGCCATTCGCTGCGGATCAACGCCAGCAAGGCCGGCCCAGCCTGCTGAATGTGCAGCTGCGCACCCGCCAACCGCAAGGTCGGCAACGGCGTCGTTGCATCGGCCGCTACCGGCTCGATCGACAGGCTGCGCCAGCCACCCTGCACCGCAGTCAGCCACGGCACGCTGGTTTCGAGCAAGGCATCGGCAATGGCTGCGCGAAGCGACGTGTCGGCAACGCCGCACAACCGTTGCAGGACGGGCCACTCGGCCTCGTGCAGCAGCATTTCGGTGGGTTCGCCGCACAGCAGCAGGCGCCAGCGCAGCATCGTTTCGCCGGGCGCGGCCCAGCAACGGGACGGCACGGCTTCGCCAAAAAACTGCTGCCACCAAGCGATAAAACGTGCATCGAACACGACGCGGGCGGCGGCCGCACTGGCAGCGCTGACCGGCGGCAGCGCTTCCTCGATCGAGGTCAGTTGGATGGGACATGTTTGCACGAGGTGAATGCCTGTTGGAGAGTGAAGGATCAACTCAATATCGGCTTGCGGCGCCGCTATCGGATCTCAATGTCGATATCGCGATCCTGGCCGAAACAACTTTTGAGCACTGTGCGGAGTTTTTCAAATTCCTTCCATAGTCGCTGCAAAGAGGCCGAGGATTGGGTGGAGAAGCGAACACTCAGCCAATGAGGCGAAAGAGACAGGGTTACTTCCGTCTCCGGCATCGGGTCGGGGTGCAAAGGCAGGGTCACCGACCAGGCCGACACGTCGTCATCCTGCGTGCGCACAAGCGCCAGGATCATGGCCGCCATCTTTTCACTGAAAGGGTCTTCCGCAGGAATGTCCGGCACGGCCGCCTGCCAGGCATCAGGCGGCGCGTTGTCAGCCTGGCGGGCAATGAATTCGGGCCATACCGCCTGAACCTGGAGCGCTGCGGCCTGCGGCACTGCTGTTTCGGGCACTTCGGGCGCTTCCTCTTCCGCCTGCATCCGGTCGATGGCTTCGATATCGGCTTCTGGTTCAGCCTGAACAGGCGTTTTGAGGGCCCGCTCCGTCTCGGCGCGAGCCGGAGTGGCTGGCTTGGCCTGCATGGCGGCACGCGGCGACACAGCTGCACCAGTCGGTGCTTCGTTCAGGCTGCGTCTGAAACGATCGGCGGGCGAGCCTTGCAGCCATGCGGCAGGCGCCACCCGTTTTATCGGGATGGGCATTACCGTCTCTGAAGGCGGCACGATGCGGGTGGGCCGGCGAACGTCGGATTTGCTCATTTGAATTGGCGGGGCGCTGTGGCGCAAAAGGAATCAACCTAGAAACGGCAGTTGAACGCAGCTGAGCGGGCTGTGATGCGGTGTGCTGGCAAGGCGTGACGACGCGGCGGGCTCATGGGTATTCCTCCGTGCTCCACACGCCGGTATTCACCCTTGGGGCTGATGCTGGACACAGACAGTCCCTGCGAACTGTCTGTCGCCTGCAGCAGGCCATCGGCCTCAGGCCGATGGCGGCCCGGCGGGCGCATGCCCGCAAGGAGGAACAACGCCGCCAGCGCGCCGCAGTGCGGCCCGCTCAGGTACGTAGCGTTGTCACCTATGAGGTGAACACGGCCGTAGACAAAAAAGTGCGCAGGCATAAAAGCTTTCAAGCGGATATGAGCGGTCAACTGCCGTTCCTACGTTCGAGCCGATGGCGGCCCCGATCAAACTGCAATGCGGCCTATGGGACGCAATTCGACCAAATTACCCAGTTCTTGATAGGAATAAACGCGCAACCACTGCAGCCGCGCCTCGATCATCTTGCGCACGTAGCGGCGAATGTCCATCGAGGTCACCAGCGCCACGGCCTCGCGGGCGTCGCCGCCAACCGTTTGAAAGATTTGCTCGGTCACGGCCTGCGCGGCCTCCGGCGGCATGGCCAGGAAATTGCCGGCCGGCGTGGGCTTGATGCACTGGCGAATCATCTGCTCCAGCGCCGGGTCCAACAGCACGGCTTGCACGGCACCAGTGCCGGCCGACGCTTCGTGGGCCAGGTAACGCCCCAGGTCGCCGCGAACGTATTCCGTCAGCAGCAGCATGTCTTTTTCCTTCGGGCCCCAGGCCACCAGGCTCTCGAAAATGGAGCGCAGGTTGCGAATCGGAATTTGCTCCTCCAGCAAGCGGCGCATGACTTCGGCAATGCGCTGCAGCGGCAGTATTTTCTGCACCTCGGCAACGAGGCCCGGGTAGTCGGCCGTGGCCCGCTCGATCACCCACTGCACTTCCTGAATGCCCATGAACAGGTTGGCATTGTTTTGCAGTATCCAGATGGCCTGCGCGGCAATGGCCTCCTCCATTGAAAAGGCCTCGCCTTCCGACGCCCCGGCCACCGCGGCCACCGGCACCCACAGTGAGGACATGCGCCCCAGCAGCGGCCCGTGCCGCTCGCCCTGTGCGGCGGCAGCGTGTTCTTCATTGCGCAGCAGTGCCATTTTTTGTGGCAACTCGATGGCCGTCAGCGGCACATCGTTGAGCAGCACCTCGAAACGCGCCTGGGTCAGCTCCTTGGCCACCCAAATCGAAACGCCCGGGAACGGCACACCCAGCTGCAGTTGCAGCCGCGTCCGGTCGGCGTCGAGCGCGCGGCCC
>JANXMO010000257.1 GCA_025354615.1 Burkholderiales bacterium
GGTGTTGCACTTCGGATTTGAGGCCACCCAGGCATTTGACTTGCCATTCGCCCTCCACGACATTTTCAAAATTTTCATGTACATCGGCACCGCAGGCTGGTCGATTCCCCTTGCGGCGGCCGACGCGTTTCCCGGCGAAGGCCAGCACCTTGATCGATATGCGCGTGTGTTGAACGGCGTTGAAATCAACACTTCGTTCTACCGCAGCCACCGAACACAGGTCTACGAACGCTGGGCGGCAAAAACCCCGCCAGGCTTTCGGTTTTCGGTCAAGGTGCCGCGCCACATCACCCATGAGCGGCGCCTGCGCGATGCGCGTGAGCCGCTGCAGCAGTTGTTGACGGAAGTTGCGGGGCTGGGCGATCGGCTGGCCGTACTCCTGGTACAGCTGCCGCCGTCACTGGTCTTTGATGTGCAAACCGTGCGCAGCTTTTTTGAGCTGCTGGCCGACTTGTTCACTGGCGCTGTGGTGTGCGAGCCGCGGCATGCCAGCTGGTTCACGCCGTCGGCCGACGGCCTTTTGGCCGAGCTGAAGGTGTCGCGTGTGGCGGCCGACCCGGCACGGTGGCCGCAAGCGGCACGACCTGGCGGGTGGCTGGGGTCACGGCAAGACGGCAATGGCGCCGTGCTTTACCACCGCTGGCACGGTTCGCCGCGCATCTACTGGTCGCGCTACGAAGCCGAGTGGCTGAGCCAGCGTGCGCAGCAGTTGAAGCAGTGGTCATCGGAATCCGAATGCTGGTGCATTTTTGACAACACGGCGGCAGGCGCCGCGGTGTTCAACGCGTTGGAGCTGCAGCAGGCGTTGCGGCCGGCAGCAGCGGCTTGACGACCCTCGCAGCGCTTCACAAGCCCAGGTTTAGCACCGTGCAGCGCCGGCCGTGTTGGCGCAGCGCTGATCAACGCGCGGGAATGGCAAGACCGCGGGTTACGGCGGGCCGTGCCTTGAAGGCATCGAGTGCGCGCAGCACTTGTGGAAAGCTGGTGATGCCCACGAGATCGCCCGCGTCATAAAACCCGGTGAGGGTGTTGAGCCAAGGGAAGGTGGCGATGTCGGCAATCGAATACCCGTCGCCCATGATCCACTTGCGGCCGGTCAATCGCTGGTCAAGCACGCCCAGCAAGCGTTTCACTTCTGCCGCGTAGCGGTCGCGTGGGCGTTTGTCCGCATAGTCCTTGCCCGCCAATTTATGGAAGAAACCGAGCTGGCCGAACATCGGGCCCACTCCGCCCATTTGAAACATCAGCCACTGGATGGTTTCATAACGGGCGGCTGCCTCTTGCGCAATGAACTGCCCGGTTTTGTCAGCCAGGTACAGCAGGATGGCACCCGACTCAAAGAGACATATCGGTTGGCCTGCGGGGCCGTTCGGATCGAGGATGGCCGGAATCTTGTTGTTCGGATTGAGGGACAGGAATTCGGGTGACAGCTGCTCGTTGGCGTCGAAACGAACCAAATGGGGCTCGTAAGCCAGGCCCATTTCTTCCAGGCAAATTGACACTTTGACGCCATTGGGCGTGGGCAATGAGTAAAGCTGCAACCGCTCCGGGTGCTGAGCCGGCCATTTCTGGGTGATCGCGAAAGCGGAAAGATCGGTCATGGCATTGGCGCTGAGGCGGTCGTTGTTGCAAAAAGGCGTTTTCGCGGCGCGCAATGCGCGCAGGCCCCACGCACTGCAGGCGGCGCTGAGCAGAGAACTTCCTGCACAGGCCGCCCAAAGTGCTTGAGGCGATCAAAGGCGGATCAACACGCCGTTTTCGATTTTCACCCGCGTACCCACCGGCGTGGCGGGCTCGTCAGCGTAATCAAAGGTCTGCGTCGTGCCGTTTTCCAATCGAACCGTGACGCGGTGGACTTTCGATTTGTCCATGTTGTTCTGCACTCGGTTGCCTGCGTAAGCACCGCCGACGGCACCGAGGATGCGCGCCAAGTCCTGGCCGCGTCCATCACCAACTTGGTTGCCGACCACGCCGCCCAGCACGCCGCCCGCAATGGTGCCGATCACGTTCGACGAATCACCTTTGATTTCAACCAGATTGACCGACTCCACGACGCCGCAATTGGCGCAAGACACCGCTTGCTGGCGGTCGCGGCGGTCACCGTCGTTCGACGTGCCGGTCAACGTGCTTTCGAAGTGCTGGCGCGATTCCCGCCTGTCGCTGACCAAGATGGCGTCGGCCACCAGCGTGCCGCGAATGCTGTCGTTGCGGCGCACGACATAGTTGCCTTCATAAACGCCGCGGCTGACTTCCGTCAGCGAAATGCGGTTGGCAACCCCCTGCACCGCCACCCGCGCCTGGCCGCCTGGCGTGCCGGTGACGGAAAAGTTCAGCTCGTCGCCGGGGCGAACACGCTCGGGTGCCTGCACGTTGAACGTCGTGATCTGTGCTGTTGGCACCGGGCTACGGGCCCCGAGCACCAGTGAACGGTCGAGCGAGGCGCTGGTGGCGCGTCCGTCTTTCAGAACGCGGGCGGTGACGGCGCTGGCGGAGGTCAGCTTGTCACGCTGGCGCACGGTGTATTCGCCTTCATAGTGACCGGGGCGCACTTCGGTCAGCGTCAATGGAGCCGTGGCACCAGCAATTTGCACGGTAACGGTAGCGCCCTGCGTACCGTCCAGGCTGAAGGGAATGACGTTGCCGGGCGTCAGGCGTTGCACCTGTTCAACGCCAAAGCTGTTGATGAAAGCACTCGTTGATACACCGGTTTGTGCACTCACGACACCAGGCCAGGCGCAAGGCAACGCAACGGCCATGGTGAGAAACAGGTGAGACAAATGACGTTTGATATTCATGGAAAACCTTTCAAAGGGAGCGGGGCGCCATGGACTGCGCATTGGAAAAAACGGCATCAATGAATAAACGCAAACCGCCACTTCCCTTATGACAGATCGCGACCACACAAGGCGTAGGACAGCAACGTTTCCTGCCATTTGACACCGAATTCATGCGCTCCAAATCGTTCGGCCCCGAAGTATCAAACGCCACGCGCATCTCTTGCACAATGAGCCGGCCCTGGCTTTGCGCACCGCTTATGTCTTTCGACGACCCCACCACCGACCGCGGCGCATTGCGCGCCAAGCTGCTGGCTGCCCGCCTGTCATTGCCTGATCGCGACGAGCGCACTGTTGCGTTGCAAGAGGCCTTGCGGGTCTGGCTGCTCGGGCGCGAGGAAACGCGGATTGGCGGCTACTGGCCGATCAAGGGCGAGTTCGACCCGTTGCCAGCCTTGTACCGTTGGAGCGAAGGTGCGCCAGGGCGGCGCATTGGCCTGCCGGTGTCAGACCGCGGCTCGGGTTCATTGAGTTTTCGTGTCTGGTTTCCCGGCTGTCCGATGGAGCCGGATCATCACGACATCCCCAAGCCGAAGGGCACCGCTGTATTCGAGCCGCAAATGCTTCTGCTGCCGTGCATGGGTTACGGCCCGGGCGGCGTGCGCTTCGGTTATGGCGGCGGCTTTTACGCCCGCACGGTCGCCGCCATGGTGCCGCGCTTGTTCACCGTGGGCCTGTGTTACTCGAACGGCTTTTTGCCTTTTTTGCGCGCGGTTGAAGGCGAAGCGCCGCTTGACGCGCTGGTCACCGATGACGGTGTGGTCTGGCAACGCAACGACAACGCCTGACGCAGCGCTTGCTGCTAGTGCAGTGTTTCACGCTGATCGGCACTTATAAAACCGCGCCTTTGTCCCTGTGGCGGCATTGCCCATCCTCGCGATACCGAGGTATCGCTGTGGTGGGCGCCTTGCCACAGCGCCAAATGCATCGGCTTTATAAGTACCGCCATCAGTGAAACACTGCACTAGGCGATGACCGCAAGCCGGGCTATGGCGGTACGGCATCGCTCGCCAGCAGCGCTTCGAATTGGTCGCCCAGCGCTTGGGTTTGCGCAGCATGGCTGAAGCTGGCGTAACGCGCGGCAAAGGCGCGGGCAGCGGCAGTGAATGACGACGTCTGGAGCAGCTGGCGCACCAGCGCTGTGTAAAGAAGCGGCCGCGCCTGTTCCGCCGCATTGAGGCCAGCGCCGGTGCGGCCCACCGCACGGGCCATCAAGAACTGCTCCGGGTTCATCGGCAGCAGCAGCACCGGCACCCCGGCCAGCAAAGCTTGCGCCAGCGTGGCTTCACCGGCGTGGCACACCACCAGCGCGCATTCATCCGCAAAGACAGGCCCCAGCGGCACCGGGGCGGCGCTGTAAGCCACCGAAGCGGCTTGATACGGCGGCGGCTTGCCACTGGCCAGCTCGGGCAAATAACACAGCGTGCGGCAGCCGGCCTGGTCCAGCGCCTGCAGCACTTGCACGTGGTCCGGATGGGCCGACTTCAAATAAGCAAACACCCGCGGGCCCGGGCCCGCGGGCCAGGGCGGCGCCTGCCCGGCAGCATTGGCGGTGAAATTGGGGCCGAACCAGCGCACGTCGCGGCGCGCCAACGGCGCGGCGGCTGGTGCTGCCGCCGTCACGGCGTAATGATCGAATTCAGGCCAGCTGCACAGCAACGGCCTGTCGCCGGCAAACAGCTGCCACAAGCGCTGCAACGGTGGCCGATCAAAGCTGTGCAACACGGCGTTGACCGTTGCCAGCACCTGCGCTTCGGCGTGCGCCACGCGGCCGGCCGCCAGCGGCTCCCAGTCACGAAACGGCGGCAGCGGCTGCACATCGGGCGGCATGTAAAAGCCGATGCCGAGAGTGGCCACCGGCAAACCGGCCACGCGCGCAGCCAGCACCGCCGTTGGTGCGTAGTCGCACACCAGCGCCTGGGCGCCGCACAGGCGCAGGGCTGACAACCAGCCCTGCACTTGCGCACGCAGGTGCTGCGGCTGCAGGTAGCCGTTGCTCAACAAGATTTCAGCCAGGCTGACCGGTGGCTCGGGCACGCCCACGGTACGGAACATCCACAGCGGCGCCTGCAGCCGCTCGCCCGGCACCTCGCGCAGCACCTGGTCGGTCTGCACCAGGTCGCGCAGCACCAGCGTGGTGGCGTGGCCACGCCGTTGCACCTCGAGCGCCAGCGGCTTGATGCGGCCCGCATGGCCCAGGCCGCCGCCCAGCTCCCAAGCGAATAGAAAATGCGCCATGGCCCGAAGCGCGGCCTACCAGTGGATGATGATCAACACCACGCGGCGCCACACTTCGAGGTTGAACCACAGCAGGCCCAGCGCATACAGCCAGCGCCACGCGGCGCGGCTGCGCGCCATCCAGACGTCAACCCCGGTGATGATGAAGACGGCAAAAGTGCCCGACGTGGCCAACGCCGCCAGCCCGGTCAACACCAGCAATATCCAGCGCAAGACGGTCATGGGTGAAGACGGTTGAAACCCGCGTCCTCGGTATTGCTGAAAGGCCAGCGGCATAACGTCATCGTCATGGCCATCACCAGGCCGGCGCCAATTCGGCCAGGCCGCGCGGCGCCTGGGCGGCATCGTCAAAGCTGACGATTTCATAGGCATCGGGCGCGTCCAGCAAGGCGCGCAGCAACCGGTTGTTGAGCGCGTGGCCCGATTTGAAGCCGCTGTAGGCCGCAATCAACGGGTGGCCGAGCACGCCCATGTCACCGATCGCGTCGAGAATCTTGTGCTTCACGAATTCATCGTCATAGCGCAGGCCGTCGCCGTTGAGCACACGGTGCTCATCGAGCACGATGACGTTGTCCATGCTGCCGCCCAGGCCCAACCCGCGGCTGCGCATTTTTTCAACGTCCTGGGTGAAGCCAAAGGTGCGGGCACGGGCGATTTCGCGTTTGTACTGGCCCGACCCCATGTCGAACACCACGCGTTGGCCGGTCTGGTTGACAGCCGGGTGGTTGAAGTCGATCTCGAACGTCAGCTTGTAGCCGTCGAACGGTTCCAGCCGCGCCCATTTCTCCGCCGCTCCCTCGCCTTCGCGCACCTCCACCGGCCGCCGCAGGCGCACGAAGCGCTTGGGCGCCAGCTGCAGCGCAATGCCGGCGCTCTGCAGCAAAAAGACGAAAGAAGCCGCCGAACCATCAAGGATGGGCACCTCTTCGGCAGTGATGTCGACCACCAGGTTGTCCAGCCCCAGGCCGGCACAGGCG
>JANXMO010000271.1 GCA_025354615.1 Burkholderiales bacterium
CCGTCGCCGGTGCGGGCGGAGAGTTGCAAGGCGCCTGCGGGTAAAGATTCGGCCGCCACGGTGGTTGTCACGGCGTCGGCCTTGTTGAAGACGTGCAGCAGCCGGCCGCTGGCCTGCAGTGCTGGGGATAGGCGGGCGGCAATCGCTTGGTCGGCGGCGGCGTGAGCCGGGTCGTCGTGGCGCGTCAAGTCGTGCAGGAACAGCAGCGCGTCGGCGCCGGCAATTTCATCCCAGCTGCGGGCGATGCCAATGCGCTCGACTTCGTCTTGCGTGTCGCGCAGGCCGGCGGTGTCGACCACGTGCACCGGCACGCCTTCGATTTGAATGGTTTGCGCCACCTTGTCACGCGTGGTGCCGGGCACGGGCGTGACGATGGCCAGTTCAGCGCCGGCCAGCGCGTTCAGCAGCGAGCTCTTGCCAACATTGGGCTGCCCGGCAATGACGACCTTGATGCCTTCGCGCAGCAGCGCGCCTTGCCGCGCCTGCTGCAGCACGCGTGCCAGCTGCGCCGCCACGCCGTCCAGTCGGCCGCGAGCGTCGGACTGTTCCAGGAAATCGATTTCCTCTTCGGGGAAATCCAGCGTGGCCTCGACCAGCGTGCGCAGCGCGATCAACTGGTCGAGCAGCACATGGATCACGCTCGAAAATGCGCCGCTGAGCGAGCGGCTGGCCGAGCGCGCCGCGGCTTCGGTGCTGGCGTCGATCAAATCGCCAACGGCCTCGGCCTGGGCCAGGTCGAGCTTGCCGTTCAAATAAGCGCGTTGTGTGAATTCGCCCGGCTCGGCCAGCCGCAACCCGTGCGAAGCGCCAGCCTGCAGGCAGCGCGCCAGCAGCAGCTGCAGTACGACGAGCCCGCCATGGGCCTGCAGTTCCAGCACGGCTTCACCGGTGTAGGAATGCGGCGCCGGAAAGTACAACGCCAGGCCGTGGTCGATGGCCTGGCCCGCGGCGTCGAAGAAAGGCCCGTAAATGGCCTGGCGCGGCGGCAGCGAACGTTGCAGCAGCGCCTCGGCCAGCGGCGCAAGATCAGCGCCTGACAGGCGGATGATGCCGACCGCACCGCGCCCTGGCGCGGTGGCAATGGCGACGATGGGGTCGCTCGGCGGCCCGTCGAAGTCGGCTGGCAGCACCGCGATGGCTATTTGCCCAATACCCCGAGCTGCTTGTTGATCATGTACTGCTGCGCGATCGACAAGATGTTGTTGGTCAGCCAGTACAGCACCAAGCCGGCCGGGAAGACGAAAAACATGACGGAAAAGATCAGCGGCATGATCCACATCATGCGGGCCTGCATCGGGTCAGCGGGCGTCGGGTTGAGCCAGGTCTGCAGCAGGCTGGTGGCCGTCATCAACAGCGGCAAAATGAAATAGGGGTCTTTGGCCGACAAGTCGGTGATCCAGCCGATCCACGGCGCGCCGCGCATTTCAACGGTTGACAACAGCACCCAGTACAGCGCGATGAAAAACGGCATCTGCACGAAGATGGGCAGGCAGCCGCCGAGCGGGTTGACCTTCTCCTCGCGGTAAATCCGCATCATTTCCTGCTGCATTTGCTGCGGCTTGTCTTTGAGGCGTTCCCGCATTTCGATGATTTTCGGGTTGACGGCCTTCATCTTGGCCATCGAGCGATACGCTGTTGCGTTGAGCCAGTAGAACGCGATTTTCAGCAGCACGACCAGCCCGACGATCGCCCAGCCCCAGTTGCCGATGAGCGCATGCAACTGCGTCAACAGCCAAAACAGCGGCTTCGACAAAATCGTGAACCAGCCGTAATCCTTGACCAGCTCCAGCCCCGGCGCCAGCTGGCTGAGCCGGTTTTCTTCCTGCGGACCAGCAAACAGCTTTGCGCTGAAACTGCGCGTGGCGCCCGGCGCCAGTTCGCCCAGCGGCACGAACATCCCCACCGCATACGCCGGAATAACGGCGCCGGTGGCGTGGTTCAGCACCTGCGACTTGCCAGTGAAGTACTCGCGCGGTTGGGCCGGCAGGTCTTTGCGGTCGATCAGCCAGGCCGAGGCAAAGTAATGCTGCACCATCGCCACCCAGCCGTTGTCAGCCGTGGTCGGATGGTCAGGTTTCTCGTTCGGGCCGCGCTTGTCTATCGTTTTGAAATCGACCTTGTGAAACTTGGTGGCGTCGTCATACAGCGCCGGGCCGGTGAAAGTGGAATAAAGACTCGATCCCCCCGCCGGGGCCGCACCGTCACGCACCAGCTGCAGGTACAAGCGCGGGCGCACGGCCTCCGCGGATTCATTCAGCACCTCGTTCTTGACGTCGATGACATATTGCCCGCGCCGAAAGGTGTAGGTCTTCACCAGCTTGACGCCGCCCACGGCGGGTGACTCGAACCGCACCTGCATGGCATCCTGCCCGGGCTGCAAAGCGCGCGCGGTGGATGTCACCGTCATCGACGTGTGGTGGTTCGGCAAACCCGAGCCGCCCGCAGCGGGAATCAATCCGGTTTGCGCCAGGTACAGCCGTTCGGGAGATTCATCGAGCAGCACGACATGGCGGCCGGCTTCATCTTGATTTGAACGCCGGCTGAACAAGTCGACGATCGGCTCGAACAGTGCTTTTTCGCGGTACTCCGGTTGCTTCAGCAGTTCCAGACGGCTCAACGTGGCGCCGTCACTGCTGAAGGTGGCCTTGAACAAGTCGGTCGTGATGGTGGTTTGCAGCGGGGCGGGCGGGCTTTTTGCAGCTGCCCCGCCAGCGGGCACGGCAGCGCCTTGCCCGCTTGAAGACGGTGCCATGGCGGCTGGGGTTTCGCCCCCTGGCAAGCCGGTGCCGGCCCCTGCGGCCGGCGCAGTGGCCGCGCGGGGCGGGCTGAAGAAGGAAGCATGTCCGTTGTGCCGGTTCCAGGCGTCATACAACAGGAACAATGACATCGAGAACACCACCCACAGCAGGGTGCGGCGCATATCGTTCATGGGAGCAACTTTTCGTTCAAACACTCAGGGGAAGAAGAGGGAACCGGGTCCAGCCCGCCCTGGCACCAGGGGTGACAGCGCGCAATGCGGCGCAATGTCAGGTAGCTGCCGCGCGCACTGCCATGCACATCGAGCGCTTCCAATGCGTAAGCCGAACAGGTCGGAAAGAACCGGCAGGCATTGCCCAGCCAAGGACTCAGCAGCAAACGGTAAGCTTTGACAAGACCGATCAAAATGCACTTCACTGGCTCATCATCGCTGTGCGCGGCATCAGTCCCGGAGCGCCGCACGGGGTTTGTTCTCCATGCAGCCGGCAGCGCGCAGCAACAAGCCGTCCAGCTCCTGGCGGGCGGCATGCGCCAGGGCTTTGGAAGCAGCACTTGGAAAAGCCTGGCGGTCAAACGGTGACCTTAAACGAACCAGCCACAAGCCCGCGTTCAACACCGGTTGACGCTGCAGCGCAGCCCGTATTTGCCGTTTCAGCAAAGTGCGTGTAACCGAGCGGCGCGCATGCCGTTTCGGAACGACCAAGCCCAACCGCAGCGCCGCCACAGCCACATCATGCACAGGCACCTCCGCCTGCAACTGGTGCCCTGTTGACAACTTGCGCCGTACTGGCGCAGGAGCGACGTGCGCTGCCGCAATGTGGTGAATCGAAAAATGGAGGCTTCTGGCCAGCGAAGTGGTTTTCAGCACCTGCTCGAAATCATGCGCATCCACCATCGCGACCACGGGCCGCTGGCGTAACAGCGCCTCGTCGAGCTCCCTTGACAAGGGAAAAACCGTTTATCAGACCGCCAGCCGCTTGCGCCCTTTGGCGCGGCGTGCATTGATCACGGCACGGCCGCCGCGCGTTTTCATGCGCACAAGGAAGCCATGGGTGCGAGCGCGGCGAATTTTGGAAGCTTGATAGGTACGTTTCATGGCATGACTGCGCTTGCAGTGAGAAAAATGGAGAGCCGCAAAAGGGCTGGACATCCAGCAGAAGCAGGCTGACGAAAAGATTTTTGAACCGACGGTTCGCTTTTCTCCGCTTGGCCTGGCGTCAACCCGGTTGATACGCGTTGATTGCAGTGACCCCTGATTCTATTGCCGCAAACGCCGCCCGGCGTTGCCAGGGCAAACGGAAATTGCATTGAAGAAAGGATTGGGCTTCAAACATCTGAATTTTTGCTGGGCCCGGATACCGACGGCTGCGCCTCCATCAATGGAAATGAACTGTGGATAACGTCCGGGCCGATACGTCGGAACGCTACAATCCGAGTCCGTCAAAGAGCAGTTGTCCACAGAACATGACCGTATGGAAGAGATGACTGCAAACCTTTGGCAACGCGGCTGTGAGCGGCTTGCTGCTGAACTTCCGGAGCAACAATTCAACACC